>DATLGO010000095.1 GCA_035540375.1 Candidatus Thermoplasmatota archaeon | reverse complement strand
GGCGGGAAGATGGGGAGACCGGCTTTCCTCACGCGTAGGTCGGCGAGGCGGAACGCGTAGGTTCCCGTCGCGCCGAGGGGCGGCGTGAGCGGCGCGTCGATGCCGACGGTCGAGGGCTGGTGCTTCGCGAGCAGCGCGACGAGCTCGTCGTCGGCGTTGAAGCGTTCAAGAAGCGAAACCTTGCCGTCCGCGAGCACGCAGAGGACGCTCGGATTCTCGACCTTTCCCGAGAGATCGACGCCGGCGACGACCTCGCCCGGCGCGGAGGGGGGCTCGACGCCGCGGGCCATCTCATCCCCCGAGCCCGAGCGGGGCGAGGAGCGGCGCGAGACCGTAGAGCGGCAGGAGCGACGCGAAGAACCCGACGAGGGCCCCCCCGTTCAGGAGCGGAAGGCCCGCCTGCGGGTTGCCGCGGAGCACGAAGCGCATGAGCGCGAAGTAGCCGACGAGCGACCCGAGGAGCGTCGCGAGCGCGACGGCGAGAGGCGGCGCGAGGCCGAGCACGCTCGACGAGCTCGCCGTGTAGGTCCCGAGGAAGGTGAGCGCGGAGACGACGAGAACGGCCGGGATGACCGCGTCGCCGAGCCCCATGAACATCGCGTCCCGGCCTTCGGGATCCTCCACGCGGTCCTGGATGCGCTTCTCCTCCTTCAGGAACGAATATCCGCGCTCCTTGGGCACGACGAACATGATGGGGAGGCGCAGCTCGAGCACCGAGTCGGCGAGGTCGAGCATGTGCTTCGTCCGGTACACGGCGATCGCGTCGTAGATGGCGAAGCCTGTGAGCAGCACGAGGCTCGGAAGAAGGCCGAAGGAGATGCCGAAGATCGCCGCGGAACCGCCGGCGACGACGACGCCGACGGTGTCGATGACGTACCACTCGGGATAGAAGTAGAGCAGCGCGACAAGGACGGCCGCAAGCGCGATGCTCAGCGCCGTGAGCCCGTCGGGATTCACCCCGGGCGCGATCTCCACGAAGAGCGGGAAGGTCGTGATGAAGATCGTCATGAACACGGCGCCGAGGATGATGTACTGGATGAGGCGCTTGAGCTTCAGTTTCGCGATGAGCAGGATGACGAGCGTGAACGCGACGACGATGCCGAGGTAGATGAGCGGGTTCGCGACGGACTCGCGCTCCTCCTCGGGGAATGCGTACAGGCCTTGCGCGTCGTACGTCGGGGCGACGGCCATCGCGAGGCCGATGCTCAGGAGGAAGAGGACCGCCATCGCGAGGACCGCGAAATAGTCCTTGCGCGTCGGGGTCGGGGGCGGCCGCTCGGGGGCTTGCGCCGGTTCGGACATGGTCGGTTCCTGAAAGGGGCCGGGCTATTTAGCGGGTCCGGAACGCGGGGCGGATTCCCGGACGCCTCATTCGCCGGGCTTCGGCACGTGTCGGCCCGTCTGCATCGAACGGGCGCGCTCCTCGAGCTGGTGGATGCGGGCCACGAGGCGGCGCTCGTACTCCTGCGACTTCGGGATGTCGAAGCGGCCGCGGATGACGAGCTGCTGCATCTCCATGATCTTCGTGCGCAGGCGCGTGTGCTCGGCGCTGATCTCCGGGAAACCCCATGCGTCGGGAATCGGAGTCTTTTCGAGGGCGGCGATCTCCTCGCCGAAGCGCTCCGTGTTCACGCGGCGCTCCTCGAGCTTCTTCGCGCGCTCCTCCGCGGCCTTCGCGTCGGGCGTCGTCATGGGGCGCCCAAAGCGAATCTCCCGCTTAAGCCTGATGCCCCTTCGAGGCCGAAGCGAGGGCGTCGCGGAGGGCGTGCGCCGCCGCCTTCTGGTCGGCGGGGGACCCGGCCCCGGCGTAGAGGATGGCGCGCGCCGCGACGACGAGCGCGTTCGCGCCGCGCGCGTTCGCGCCCTTGAGCGCGTCGGCGGGCGATCCGCCCTGGGCGCCGACCCCCGGCACGAGGATGGGCGCGTCCTCGCCCAGGAGGGCCCGGACGCGGGCGAGCTCGTCGGGGTAGGTCGCGCCGACGACGACCCCGAGGTTGCCGCGCGCGTCCCACTCGGCGACGAGCCGCGCGGTGCGCTCGAAGAGCCGGCCCCCCTCCGCGAGCGCGAGGCCCTGAAGGGCGTCGCCTGCGGGGTTCGAGGTGCGGCAGAGGACGAACACGCCTTTCTCTGCGTAGGCGGCGAAGGGGTCGACCGAATCCCGGCCCATGTACGGATTCACCGTCACCGCGTCCGCGCCGAGATGGTCGAACGCCGCGCGCGCGTAGGCTTTCGCGGTGTTGCCGATGTCGCCTCGCTTCGCGTCGAGGATGACGGGTAGCCCCTTGGAGCGGGCGTGGGCGATGACGCGGCGGAGCGCGTCGAAACCCTCCGCCCCATGCTCTTCGAAGAATGCGCTCTGGGGCTTCACGGACGACACGGCGTCGGCCGTGGCGTCGATCGCGTCGCGCGAGAAACGATAGAGCGCCTCGGCGGGGCCGAGCGCGCGCAGGTCGGGAGAAAGCCGGCCCCATTCGGGGTCGAGCCCGAGGCAGAGCCAGGAACGTCGGCGGGCCGCGGACGCCGCGAGTCGGGCCCGGAAGCCCTCGGCCGCCGTCAACGGGACACGCTCACGAGCGCCCGAGCATCTTGCGGCCCATGGCCTCGAAGTACATGGTGTCCTTGCCGACCTCGATCTCGCCCTTGAGCTCGTCGGGGATCGGGAGCTCGAAGGTCTCGTAGGTGGCGTTGTCCATGAGCTGGGCGATGCCCTCCCGGATGTTGATGACCTGCGCGTTGCGCTTGTCGATCATCGGGATCTTGCACTTGTCCGAGGTCGGCATCGTGACCGACCGCTTGACGCCGTCGAAGATGCCGACGACGTCGATCCTCGCCTTCGCCGCGCCGTGCTTGCCCGGCTTCGACGTCGTGATGCTCAGGATCTTGCAGGGTTCCTCGTCGACCACCAGATACCGCCCCTCCTTGAGTTGGCGGACTTCGCCCTGCGTCACAGACATGGATACCGCCCGTTGCATCGCGGGACCCTTTTATATGGCTTGTGATGGACCTCGCGGCCTTCCCGGCGGCGAGCGTGCAAAGACACGACCAAAAACCCTTTGAGCCGACCGGGCGCCTCCCGCCGCATGAAGTCCGGTTGGCTTCTCCTCGCCGTGGCCGCCATGACCGTCGTCGCCGGCTGCGCCTCCCCGTTCGCCGCGCCCGGCGCGAGCGTCGGCGGCGGAACGCCTCCGACGAGCGCGACGAGCCCCCCGGACGTCCCCTACGCGCTGCCCGTCACCCTTCGCGCGACGCCCGCCGCGCCCGTCGTGGGAGAGCGCGTCGCCTTCGTCGCTGAGGCGCCCGGGGCTGTGGGCTTCTCATGGTCCTTCGGCGACGGCACGTTCGCCGAGACGCGCGAGGCCTCGCACACGTACCAGGCGGCGGGCCGATACACCGTGACCGCGGTCGCGAAGGCCGCGAACGGCACGCGCGGCAGCGCCGAGCGCGTGCTCATCGTGGCCGCGGGCGCCGCCCCGCCCCCTGCGACGAACGCGACGCCGCCTCCGCCGGCGCGGCCCGCGCTCCGCCAGTTCCTCCCCGGCGTGATGCCCATCGACGTCGTCGGCACGGAACCGACGCTCTCGGTCGGCGCCAACGGCATCGTTGCCGTCTCGCTGTCCTCCTTCGCGCGCGTTCCGAGCGAGCTGCCGCCCGTCGCCCACAGCGTCGCGCCCATCGTGCTCGTCGCGCGCAGCGCCGACGGCATCGCTTTCGCGTCGCTCCCCGCCCCCGCCGGCGAATCGCACGCGCCTGCGCTCGCGGGCGCCGTGCACCAGCGCGCGGACGGCGCCACCGTCCTCGTTCAGACGCACGGCCCCGCCGCGTCCGCGACGCGCTGGACCGCGGCCGCAGCCGCCGACGGCAGCGCCCCGGTTCCCGGTCTCGCGTCCATCGACGCCCCCGCCCTCGCGGCCTCCGCGGACCTCCTCCACGCGCGCGTCCTCGACGCCCAGTTCAATGGCTGGTTCTCGGAGAGCAACGACGGCGGCAAGACCTGGCTGCCCGTCCAGGGGCTCCCTCTCCAGTCGTCGTGCGCCCCCGGCGACCTCGTTGCGCTCTCGGCGAGCCAACTGCTCACGCTCGTGTGCAGCGGAGACGGTGCCCTCCGCCTCGCGCGGTCCTCCGACGGCGGCAAGACCTGGACGAACGCCACCGTCGCCGACGCGAGGGATCCGATCGGCCCGCCCGCGCTCGCGGCGCGCGCCGACGGCGCCGTATTCGTCGCCTATGTCGCGGCGAACGCCTCCAAGGGGTCCGAGCTCCGCCTCCTCCAAAGCCGCGACGGCGGCGCGACCTGGCCGTCGGCCGTCGCGCTGAGCGGCCCCGGCCCGGCCGCGCGGCCCGCGATCGCCGTCGCGCCGACGGGCGATCGCGCCGTCGTCGCATGGTACGAAAGCGAAACGCCCGGCGCCCCCGTCGCGGCGTCGCAGGGCGCGTGGTCCATCCGCTTCACGGAGATCGTCGACGGCGTCGCGCTTTCCTCCGCGCGCGTCGCCCCGGAAGCGGCGCACACCGGGCCCGCCTGCATCGAAGCGTCGCTTTGCGACAACGCGCGCCTCCGCCTCGGCGCGATCGACGTCGCAGTGGGCCCCGACGGTCGCGCGTGGGTCGCGTGGACCGATTCGGTGCGCATCGTGGGGTCGACGCGGGTCATCGTCGCGCATCAGTGACGACGTTCCGGGATCGGCCGATCCCCGGCTCGAAGACCCGCTAACCCGTGCGTATCGCCCAGACGCCCGTCGCGCGCGCGACGACCTCGCCCGAAGCGTCGCGGAGCTCGCCGACCGGGAACGCCGTGAGCTTCCCCCGGCGCTCGACGCGGCCCCGCGCGACGAGCCGACCCTTGATCGCCGGGCGCATGAAGTCCGTCGTCATGCTCGATGTCGCCGTCCACTCGCCGTGGAGGAGCGTGCGCACGACGGCGCCGCCCATCGCCATGTCGAGGAGCGCCATCTGGACGCCGCCGTGCACGATGCCGCCTTCGTTGTGGTGGCGTTCGTCCACCTCGAGCGCGACTTCGAGCCCGTCGCCGTGGGCGCGGACCTCCGTCACGCCGAGGAGCTTCGAGAACGGGCCCGCGCCCGGGGGAGGATGGGACACGCGCGCGGATGCGCGCGGCGGCATTTCAATCTGCGTCCCGCCTCTCGAGCGCCTTCCTGAGCGCGTGGCGGGAGCGGCGATCGACGGCATCGAGGAGCGGGAGCGGCTCGGCGTCCTTCGCGGCGGCAACGCGCGGCTCCGCGGGCTCGAGCGGCATCGCCTCGTAGGGCCGGCCGTAGCCCTCCGCGTCCTTGCGCGCAAGGTAGGCCTGCTCCTTGAGCTTCGCGTGGGGGCGGCCGCGCTTCATGCCTCCAAGGGGGTCGGACGTCCTCATGAAGTTTTAGTCGGCGCACACGCCTCGCCCGGTGAGGAAGAAGTCCCCGCCCGGAATCGGGACGCGGAGGAACGGATCCTCGACGAGGCGTTCCCGCGCGAGGTACGCGTGGATACGATCGTCCGATTGGCCGGGCTTGCCACCCGCCGCGACGAGGATCCAACCCGACAACGTCGTCGCGCGGCCGAGGTCGTCGAGCGCGGGATCGTCGGAGGCCACCGCGAGGGTGACGTTCCACGGATACCATCGTCCGTAGGCCATGTCCTCGATGAAGTTGTGGCCTTCGTCTCCTTGACCGCCGCGGAACGCGAGCCGAGCGGTTCCGTTCTCGCGAAGGACGAGCGGCGTGGCGTTCACGCGCACGGGGGCGTGCCCCGGCGAAGCGGTAACGATCGCGAGCGTGGCGTTCGTCCACGCTTCGGCGCGGGCCGCCGCGAACGAGGCGTTGGCGGGCAGGTCGAACGTCGCGTCGGGGCCGACGAAGACGGTCGCCGCGTGCTTGAAGCAGCGGCCGAGCCGGCGCGGCCCGTCCTCCGCGGCGCCCGCGGGCACGGGCGGCTCGTCGTCGTGGTCGAGCCGCGACGGGAGATTGTCCAGCGGCTCGCGCTCGAGACCCAGACAGCCCGCGGCAAGGAGGACGGCCGCGAGGGCGAGGGCGCGCATGGAACCGGATCGGCGCACCCGTGCATTCGGTTTGTGGAATCGTTCGGCGGCGACCGTCACTCGGGCGTGAGCGAGCGCGTCTCGCCGTCCGCGAGCAGCTCCTCGATGCGACCGTCGACGCGCGCGAGGTCCGCGCGCAGGCGAGCGACCAGCTTCACGCCCTCCTCGAAGGCGGCGAGAGCCTCGTCGAGGGCGAGGTCGCCGCTTTCGAGTGCCTCGACGCGCTCGTCCAGATCGGCCAGGGATTCCTCGAACGTGTTTTGCTTCTTCGTCATTGCGAATCCTCCTTTCTTTCGACGCGCGCCGTGAGACGCCCCCTCGCGAGCCGCACGGAAACGGCGTCGCCCTCGCGGACGGCCGCCGCGTCGCGGAGCGCCCGTCCGTCGGGGCCGATCGCGACCGCGTAGCCGCGCGCGAGCGTCGCGAGGGGCGAGAGCGCGTCGAGGCTCGCGGCCCGCTCCGCGACCGCGGCGCGGCCGCGTTCGACGACGCGCCTCGCGGCCTTCGCGAGCGAGGTTTCGGCCTCGTCGAGGCGCTGCCGCGCGCGCTCCGCCGCGTTCGCGAGCGCCTGCCTCAGGCGCTCCTCGGCCGCCTCGACCGAGGCGATGACGGTGACGATGTCGGGGACGCACGTCTCGGCCGCGGCCGAGGGCGTGGGCGCGCGGAGGTCCGCCGCGAAATCGCAGAGCGTGAAGTCGGTCTCGTGGCCGACCGCGGAGACGACGGGGATCCGGCTTGCGACGACCGCCCGCACGACGACCTCCTCGTTGAAGGCCCAAAGGTCCTCGAGGCTCCCGCCGCCACGACCGACGATGAGGACGTCCGCTCGGCCCGCGGCGTTCATGCGCGCGATCGCGTCGGCGATCTCCTCCGCGGCGCCATCGCCTTGCACCCGCACGGGCGCGAGGAGAAGCGAGACGCCCGGCCAGCGTCGGCGCGCGACCTTCCGGATGTCATGCCACACGGCGCCCGATCCGCTCGTGACGACGCCGACCACGAGCGGGAACTCGGGAAGCGTCCGCTTGCGGTCGCCGCGGAAGAGTCCTTCGGCGTCGAGCCTGCGCTTCAGCTCCTCGAAGCGCGCGGCGAGGTCGCCGATGCCTTCGGCGACCAGCTCCTCGACCTTGAGCTGCAGCTTGCCCTGGTCCTGGTAGACGGCGACCGACGCGCGCACGAGGAGCTTCATGCCCGTCTTCACGGGGAAGCGCACGCGCGCGTTCGCGGTGGACCACATGACGCACGCGATCGCGCTCGTCGCGTCCTTGAGCGTGAAGTACCAGTGGCCCGAGCGCGCCGCCGTGAAGTCGCCGACCTCGCCGCGCACCCACATGTCGGAGAGCGCGGGATTCTTGCGGAGCGTGTCCGTGATGAGGCGGACGGCTTCCGTGACGCCCACGCCCTTCGGCCCTTCCGCGACCGCGGCCGGGGCGGAGGCCGCCGGCTCCTCGAACTCGACGGGGAGCCGGGAGACCTTGCGGGAAGGCGCCATCGCAGCCGCCAGGGGAGCGGCCCCTTATCACGCTTCGGATGGTGCGGCCGAAACTGTCGAACATCCCTTCAAAGGAAGACGAACTGCGTCGTCGTCGGAAGCGCGCGGTTCAGCTCGTAGGCGAGCGGGAGGGAGAGCCACAGCGCCCCCATCCGGAACGAGAGGGCCTGGGGCGCGACGCCCGCCGCCTGGAGGGCGCGCGCGGCCGTCTCGTCGCGCACCGCGGCCGATTCCATGCTCTCGCCGTCAACGTACAGGAAGATCGGGAGCTTGAGGCGCCGGCGCCCGAGCGCGTCGAGGCCCGATGCGAGGCGCTCGATCTCCGGGCGCGCGAACCGGTGGGGTTCCCCGCTCCGCGTCGTCGCCGACGGCGTAGCCTCGTCGAGCAGGTCGCCGATCGGACGGGGCTCGCGGACGAGGGCGCGCTGGAGCGTCGCGTATTCGAGCGCGAACCACTTGTCGAGGGCGCCCCGTTCCACGCTGCCGGATGGGTCGTTCCCGCACTTGAGCCTGCGGAGCGCCCCTTCAGAAGGCTTATCCAGGGAACGACGGAATCACCCCCGGCCGCAATGACGAGGAATCCTTTCCTGAGTCCCAGCCGTGAGGAGTGATGGGCGAACAGAGCGGCCATCCGTTCAATGAGGAGGCGACGGCGTGCGGCTCATGATCTATTACACGGGGGACGGCGAGACCCGGACGCGCGCGACGCGCGCCGCCGAAGCCGTGCGCAAGGCCTTCGCGGGCCGCGTCCTCGTGGGCCTGCCGCCCGCCGAGCGGCCGATCCCGCCCGACGCGACAGACCGCTTCCGCGGCGCAAGCTTCGCGGACGCGCTCCTCGACCGCCTCGGCGGCGACACGGCCGGCCTCTGGTTCGTCGAGGCGGAACTCGCGACGCAGCGCGGCGCGACCGTGCCCGGCCTCGCGCGCGAGCAGCGCGGCGCCGTCGTCTCCACGCTCGTGCTTCCCACGCAGGGGCACGTCGATCGCGAGGCCATCCACGAGGTCGGCCACGTGCTCGGCCTTCGACACTGCGAGAACGACTGCGCGATGCGCCTGCCGCGCAGCCTCGACGAGGCGGACGGCGCGAGCGCGAAGCTCTGCTGGACCTGCGAGATGAAGATCCGCAACTGATCACGCGACGACGGTCTCGAGGGGCGCGCCCGTGACCTCGCGCTCGATCTCGTTCGTGTCGCCCTTCTCGAGCCCGAGCTTCGCGCGGAGGCGCTCGAGGGCCTGCTTGTCCTTCGCATTCACTCCGCCCGATTCGTGGGCGCTCTCGACCGCCGCGCGATAGACCTCGAGCTTCTTGAACGTCACGTAAGCCGGCGTCGTCTGCACCTTCGGCATCGCCGTGTCGGCGACCTTGTCCGCGAGCTTGTTCACGCGGGGCGCCGCGAAGAGGAGGAGCCCAGCGCAGAGCGCGCCGAAGATCCAGCCGTGCTCGCGACTCGCATAGCTCTCAGCTAGCTTGAAACCCACGAAGAAGACCACGAGAAAGACGGTCGCGACCGTGCTGCGCCGAAGCCCGAGCTTGAGCTTGATCTCGAGGTCGAATAGGTGGCTTCGAAGGATGCCGTACGCGAGGAAGCTCGCGTAGAGAAAACCCCCGACCGCGAGGATCATCGGCGGGGCGCGGTCGGCGTCGAGGCCGATGGCGGCGATCCCGGCGCCCGTGATCGCGAACGCGGTGGCGGACGCGTAAAACACGTCGCGCGAGAGGAAGGCGAGCGCGTAGGCTCCCGCACGGGCGCGCGCGGGCGTGCCGGGCGGCGAGGCGCGCCACGCGAGCACGGTCGCCACGAGGGCGTACAGCAGCGTAGCGAGAAAGGTGACAGCGGCCGCGAAGAAGAACCAGCTCGGCGCGTCGGTCTCGACGGCCGGATCCAGGATCGCGTCGCGCGCGAGGTAGAGCGTCGCGGCAGGCACAACGACCGCGAGGGCCGCGACGGCGCGTCGTGCGGGACGAGGACGCAGGAGCCGCGTCGCGGGCGTGTCGAGGGTGCCGAGGAAGAGGAGATAGAGCCAGGGCATCGCCGTGAGCGAGACAAAGAAGCTCACCGGGACGATGGAGAGCGTCCACGGATGGGCGACCGGATCGACCGCGATCATCGGCACATGAAGGAGGAACAGGCCTTCAAGCACGAGGAGGCCCGCGAGGATCCGCGCCGCGCGGCTGGCGCGCCCGTTCGCGAAGACGAAGCCCGCGAGCAACCACACGAAAAGGAGGGCGATGCCGCCGACGATTGGAGCCCAGTCCACGCCGGTCGAACGAATGGACGGATCAAGAACTTGGCGGACCCGACGCTCAGGCGAGCCGGGTCTCCGGGAAGAGGTCGGCCCAAACGCACCAGAAGGCCTCGCGGACGGGGATGCCGCGGCCGCGGGCGGTCCGGGCTTCGAGGATGCCGCCCCGGCGCGCAAGCACCACGTCGTCAGGGCCGAGGTTCGGGATCGTGAATTCGGCGTCTTCGTCCTCGAGGCCCGCGAGGGGCACGGCCGCGGTCTCGCCCTTCCAGAGGAGGCCCGCGACCCTCGTCTTCGGGGGGAGACGATCGTCTTCATGCGTCACGGGCACGGCCGTCCGGGCGACCGCCGCATAACGGTTCCAGAACGCCGTGCCGTCCTCGGCCTCGGGGTCGGGGGCGGCCATGAGCGTCGAGCCGGGATGCGCGCGGCGCCATGCGCCCCATGTCGAACGGCGCGCCTCGAGATCCGGGAGGCGCGCCCCCGCCCGCGGGCCCGCGAACGCGACGTTGGGGTACAGGATCCAATGCGAGCCCGTTTCGCGGTCCTCGAGGACCGGCGTGTTCTTGAAGAGCGCGCCCGAGGACGCGAAGGTGCCGTCGCGAGCGTACGCGACCGCGAGGTCGGCGAACGGCGCGAAAACCACGAGCGCGGGCGCGCCGCCGAGGACGTCGTTCACACATTCGTGGCGCGCGAGGTGGCGGAGCGGGTAAGCGCGCGCCTCGCCCGCCCGGACGACGCCGACGACGGGTTCGTCCGCGGGAACTGCGGTCGCCTCGGCGAGGGCGACCTTCGTGAGCGCGGGAATCGTGCCGCTTGGGACGAGGCGCACGACGGGCGCGTCCAATTCCTCTCCGTAACGCACGCGCTCGGCACGCCTCCGAGACCCTTGAAGTTAAGGGGCCGTCGCGTGCGAGGCGAGGTCCGCGAGGAACGCGTGCGTGGGAACCCCGACGTAGGCGACCTTCCCGTCAACGACAAGGAGCGGACACGTCTCGTAGCCGTGCGCGAGCGCGGTCTCGGGCGTGTCGGTGATGTCCACCTTGAGCGCCTCGATGGACGGCCACTCGTGCGCCATCGTCACAACCCGCTCGGCCGCCCGCACGCAGTGCCCGCAATCGTGGGCATACAGGATCTCCACGCGCATGGCCAAGCTGAGGCGGAGCCCATGCTAATGTGTTTCCGGAAGGAAGGGAGCCGGAGCCCCTTGCGGGGCTCCGGGGGTCTATGTCCGCTTACCTCTCACCGAAGAAGCCGCGGAGGACCGGGTGCATCTCCATCGCCTGCTCCTTCGCGATCTGCTCGTAGAGGCGCTGGAAGATACCGACCGTGAGCAGCACGCCCGTGCCGCCTGCGTTGCCGACTGTGCCCAGCAGGTCGGCAAAGACCGCGAGCGCTCCGATGGCTGCGCCGCCGATGACGGTCACCACCGGGATGTACCGCTCGAGGATCTTGCCCGTGACGCGCGGATCGCGCCGGAAGCCGGGGATCTGCATGCCCGACTTCTCGATCTGGCTCGCGACCTTCTCGGGACCCATGTTCGTGGTCTCGATCCAGAACACGGCGAACAGGATCGAGCCGCCGATCATGAACGCGGCGTACATCAGGATGTGGAGGATGATCTGCCACGATTCCCGATAGAGCAGCACGCCGCCGTATTGCGGCGACAGGAACGGGAGCAACCAATCCTGGACGCCCGCGGGGACGCTCAGGTAGTACGCAATGCCGCTGATGGCGGTCGTCGTGCCGGGTTGGTAGCCGCCGACCCACTCCTGCTTGCCGATGAACGGCAGATTCTGGAGCGGACCGCCGTGCCAGAGCAGGAGGCCGATCAGGTTCACGTTCGCGAGCAGGGCGCCCGCGAGGATGACCGGGATGTTCGAGGCGTAGAGCAGGCGGATCGGGTAGCGACCGCGCGCGCCGCGAACCTTGCCGTGCGCGAGCGGAAGCTCGACGCGCGAGCTTTCGACGTACACGACGATCATGAACGTGATGATCGTCGCGACGAGCGCGATGATCGGGTTCGGCGGGGCGAGCAGGATGCGCTCGAACCCACCCCCTCCGATGAGCTGCGCGGTCGAGAACTCGTTCAGGAGGTAGAACGTCTTCGGAAGGACGCCCGTCGGCGGGTTGGCGATGCTCCACGCGCCCTCGGACTGGGGGATCCAGTTGACGAGACCCGTGAAGAGCGCCTGCGAGACGCCGGCCGCGATGAAGAGCGAGATACCGGAGCCGAGACCCCACTTCGAGACGACCTCGTCCATGAGGAACACGAGGTACGAGCCGACCGCGAGCTGGGCGACGATGGCCGTCTTGGCCCAGGCGTCACCGTTGCCCACGAAGAAGCTCGCGAGGGGGCCCTCGTAGGTGTTGATCTTCGCGACGAAGTTGGCGTCCGGCGGCAGGAAGCCGAACACCTGCGGGATCGACTCGACGAAGATCATGACGAGCACGAGGAGCTTCTGGACGCCCTGGTAGACGGCCTTGTCCTCGGGCTTCGTGAGATCGAGCTTGATGATCTTCGCGCCCGCGAAGAGCTGCATGATGATCGAGCCCGTGACGATGGGCCCGATGCCGAGGTGCACGAGCGAACCCGACGCGCCGGCGAGGATGGCCCGGAAGCCGGCGAACGCGTCGATGTTGGTCGGCGAGAGACCGTAGATGAAGACGTTGGCGAGGACGAAGTAGACGAGAAGGGACCCGAGGCTCCACATGAGCTTCGAGCGGAAGTGGACGTGCCCCTCCGGTTTCGTCACCGCAGGCCAGCGCTTCGAGATGGGTTCGAGCTTGTAAAGCAAGCTTTTTCGTTCTTCGACCAGTGGCATTCCTCCCTGGGCCAGAGGGGGCCGACGCACCGCTGGGAAGGCTCCTGCCGAACCGGTCCCTGGGGCGTCTTCGGCCTTGAAGGCCCGACGCCTATATAATCGCTTCCAAGGTGGGTTCGCTCCCGTTCGTGCGCTTCCGAAGGGTGCACCGGATCGCTTTGTTTTCGCGGGGATTTTCTCGCAATCCTCGGGAGACCCGGCCCCCCGTCCCGACCCCGGCCCCGGGACCGGGGACGCCATCATAATGCTCTTATACGGTCAGCGGCATGAGGCGGAACCGGAGTCCGGGACCATGTCCACCGCCCACGCTTCCACCGCTTCCTCGACCACGCAGCACGAGCGCTCGCTCGTCGACAAGGCGTGGGAGGCCCAGGAGAAGCTCGAGTCCCGCGTCTCGCAGCTCGGTCGCGGCAAGTACGGCCGCGTCCTCCGCATGGCCCGCAAGCCCTCGAAGGAGGAGTTCCGGAAGGCGATGATCGTCGGCGCGCTCGGCATCGTGTTCGTCGGCGCCATCGGCTTCGTCATGTACCTCATCTTTAACGAGGTCGGCAAGCTCGTCGGCATGTGAGCGCGGCGCTCCGATGTCCTCCCCGCATTCCGATCTGCCCCGAGCGCCGCCTCCGGTCCGCCGACCGGGTCGCCGCGCGATTCTTCTCGTTCTCGCGCTCGTCGGCCTCGTCGCGGGCGGTCTCACGTTCATCGGCGCGCGGGGCGAGCTCGAGGACATCGCCCGCGCCGTCGCGCGCGGCGACCTCCGCTGGATCCTTCTCGCGGCCTTCCTGCAGACCGGCTTCTTCCTGGCGATGGCCTACGCATTCGACGGCGCCGCGCGCCTTGTGGGCGCGCGCCTGCCGTTCCGGCGCCTCGCGCTCCTCAGCGCGTCGCTGCCGTTCGTGAACCTCTTCTTCCCGACGGGCGGCCTCGCGGGCGCGATCCACGAAGCGCGCCATTTCGAGCGCATGGGCCTCGCGAGGCCGCGCGCGATCCTCGCGGTCGCGGCCGAGTTCGTGCTGTTCTGGGCGTCGTTCTTCGTGATCTTCTTCCTCGGCCTCGCGTTTCTCGCCACGCGCGCAGGCCTCGCGCGCGAGCACCTCCTCGTCGTCGGCATGGGCCTCGGCCTCTTCCTCGGCCTCGCCTTCGTCACGTTCACGGTGCTCACCGATCCGGACCGGCTCCTCGCGTGGGCCGAGCCGATCACGCGGCTGCGGGAGCGCCTGAAGCTTAAGCGCAGCGACGCGCCGAGCCTCGTCGAGGAGGTCGTCGACGCGGTGAAGCTCCTCGAAGCGGAGTGGAAGCACCTCGCCTCGCCTTTCGCCGCCTCGCTCGCAGCGTGGGCGTTCGAGATCGCGTCGCTCTACGCCATCTTCCTCGCCTTCGGCCACCCCGTGCACCCCGGCGTCCTCGTCGCGGGCTACGCCCTCGGCGTCTTCCTCGGCAAGATCCTCCCGATCCCCGGTGGACTCGGCGTGGTGGACGCGTCGATGGCCGCGACGTTCGCGGGCCTCGCCGTGCCGCTTCCCATCGCGATCGCGGTCGTGCTCGTCCATCGCGGCCTCGCGCTGTGGCTCCCCGTGCTCGTGGGCGGCTTCGCGTTCCGCGCCCTCGAACGGACGCCCGCGGCCGCCCGCTGACCCCGCGAGGGGCAAACGCTATCCTCGCCGAGCGCGCGTGGGGAACCGTGCCGCGCGACGTGCCCCTCGGCAACGGCCGCCTCCTCGTCAACTTCGACGCGTTCCACCGCCTGCGCGACGTCTGCTGGCCCCACACGGGCTCGGAGAACCACACCCACGGGCACGTTTCGCACCTCCTCCTCGGCTCTGAAAACCGCGCGGTGCCCCTCGGTCCCGGATGGCGCGTCGAGAGCGCCTACGAGCCCGGCGCCCTCGTCGCGAAGACGACGGTCCGGCACGCCCGCCTCGCGATCGAGGCGACGATCCTCGAGACGGTCGCGCCGGGCGCCGACGTCTTCGCGCGCCGCGTGCGGCTCGCGAACCTCGCGCCGCGCGACCGGCGGCTCTCCGCGTTCGCGCACCACGATTTGCACGTCGGCGGCGTCGACCACGAGAACACCGTCTACTGGGACCCCGACGCCGAGGCGATGCTGCACTATCGCGAGGACCGCTGGTTCGCGGCCGGCGTCTCGCTCGCGCTTCCGCAATACGCCTGCGGAAGGCGCGAGTGGCCCGGCTTCGAGAGCGCCTGGCGCGACGCGGAGGACGCGAGGCTTTCGAACAACCCCGTCGCGCACGGGTGCGCCGATGGCGTCGTCGGCGGCGCCCTCCGCGTCCCTGCCGACGGGGGCGCGCGCACGATCGACTTCTGGCTCGCCGCGGCCTCGACGCGCGAGGACGCCCTGCGCCTCCACGCGCTCGCCCGCCGCCGCGGCGCGCTCCCGTTCCTCGCGGCCGCCCGGCGCGCGGGGCGGGCGCTCCTCGCGCGCGCGGACGACGCGCCCCGCCATCTTCCGGCCGACGTCCGCCGGCTCTACGACCGCAGCCTCCTCGTGATGACGACGAACCTCGACCATGCGGGCGGCATCCTCGCGGCGAACGACGCCGACATCCGCGCGTTCAACGGCGACACGTACGCGCACGTGTGGCCCCGCGACGCGGCCTTCGTCGCGAATGCGCTCGACGAGGCGGGCCTCCACGCGGAGAGCGCGCGGTATCTGCGCTTCGTGCTGCCGCTCGTCAATGACGAGGGCTGGCTCGAGCACAAGTACACGCCCGCGGGCCGCATCGCCTCGACGTGGCACCCGCGCGTGCTCGACGGGAAGCCCGCGCTCGCGATCCAGGAGGACGAGACCGCGCTCACGCTCTGGGCGCTCGCGGAGCACGGCCGCCTCGCGCGCGACGCGACCCTCCGACGCGAGGCCCTGCCGAAGGTCCGCGCGATGGCGCGCTTCCTCGCCGGGTGGGTCGACGACGAGGGCCTCTCGCGCCCGTCGTGGGACCTCTGGGAGGAGCGGCACGGCGTCCACGCGTTCACCGTCGCGACCGCCATCGGGGGCCTGCGCGCCGCGGCCGCGCTCCTCAAGGAGACGCGGTGGGCCCGCGAAGCCGCGCGCCTTTCCGACGCGCTCCGCGAGCGCCTCTACGACGAGGAAACGCGCACGATTGCGCGCCGCCTCGCGCCCGAGGGCCTCGACACGACACCCGACGCGAGCCTCGTCGCGCTCCTCCTCTTCGACGTCCTCCCGAGCGACGACCCGCTCCTTGCGCGCACCCTCGAGCGCGCCTTCGACGCGACGCGGGTGAAGACGCGCGTGGGCGGCGTCGCGCGCTACGTCGGCGACGCGTACCACCGCGACCGGCGCTCGCCCGCGTCGCTTCCGGGCAACCCGTGGTTCATCTGCACGCTCTGGCGCGCGCGGTGGCTCGCGGCGACGGGGCGCGTCGACGAGGCGATCGGACACCTGCGCTGGTGCGTGGACCGCGCGCTCCCGAGCGGCGTCATGGCGGAGCAGCTCCACCCCACGACGGGCGCGCCCCTCTCCGTGGCGCCGCTCACGTGGAGCCACGCGACATATGTCACGACCGCGCGCGCCGTCGCGCGAGCGCGATCGCGAGGGCAGCGGCCCCGGCGATCGTGAGCGCCCCCGGCCCCGGAACGGTCGGCGTCCGGGACCCGGGCGCGTCGCCGCGCGGGTCCTCGACCGAGCCGTCGTCTGCGGGCGGGCGGTCGTCGTCGAGCGTCGGCCGCATCTCCGCGAGCACGAGGTGCGCGCGCATGAACGCGCCGTCCGCGGGCGCCTCGGCGGTGACGTTGAGCGCGCTCGATCGCGCGCTCACGAGCGTCGTGACGCTCGGCCGCGCCGCGACGTCGAAGGCCACGCGGTAGTCGCCGTAGCCGTCCGTCGTCGCGTTCTTCGTGACCTTGCGGCCGTCGGGGAAGGTGAGCGTCACGTCCACGGGCGCGAAGCGGAGCGCCTCGCCGTTCACGGGCACGTTGTCGAGCATGATGGGACCCGTCTCGCGCCAGAGGCGGCCGGTCACGACGAACGTGCGGTCCCAGCCGTCGGGGATCGCGCCCTCGGCGCCCGCGAGCCGGACGGCGGCGTAGGTGTGGCGCGTGTCGGGATCCGGCGTGAAGCGCAGCGGGCCATCGGGCGTGCCGAACACGATCTCGGCGTCGCGCGGCATCGCGTGCTGGTGGATGCAGAGGAGGAAGTCGCCGTTCTCGTCCGTGGTGAACTGCGTGAAGCCGCGGCACACGTCGCGCTCGAAGCCCGCGACGGTGAGGTCGAGCTGCGTGTTGGGCACGGGCCGGCCGAGGTCGTCCACGGCGCGCGCGGCGACGACGTAGCGGTGGCTGTAGACGTGGTCCGCGGCGGCCGCGGGCGCAAGCGCCGCGACGGCGACGAGCGCGAGGACGAGGACGGGGGCGCGCACGCCCCCGACTCGCGCTCTTGGGTCATGAAGGTAAGGTCCGCGTCAGCCCTGCCACTTCGCGATGGGGTCGCAGTCCCAGACGTCCTCGTCGAGACGGATGCCGAAGCCGTCGAAGACGACGGGTAGCGCGGGTGTGCACACGGTGAAGCCCGGCGAACCCTCGGGGAAGAAGACAGTGAAACGGGTGTTGTGGTAGCCCTTCACGACCGTCTCCGCGCTGACTTCGAGACGAATGGGCGTCGAGCCGGGGTTCGCCAGTTTCGAGGTGCAAAAACGCTGCGGCCGGACGGGATCCGGGCAGTCCGTGTCGTCGCTCTCGTTGCGGTTCTGCGGGACGCCGGTCGTGGTGCGGTGCACGCCGGGCCCCCAAAGGGTGTCGGGGACGAGGACGACGAAGAACGGCTCAGGATTCTGCCCCGCTTCGCCGAGATGGATGCCGAAGAACTCGCCCCGCGCGCGCTCGTAGCTGTCGGGGTTCGGCCGCGTACCTTCCTCGTAGGGATCGGGCGAGGATGCGGTGCCGATGAAGCCGTCGCCGTCGAGGTCCTTCCAGATGCCGCTCCACACTTCGACGTTGAAGTGCCCGGGAGGCACCGTCGCGGTCCCGTCCGGGTTGCGCACGAGCGGCATGTTCTGCGGCTGCACGGCGTCGTTCGAGGGGATGGCCGCGGACCAGCGCGGGAGGAGGTCCACCCACGCGCGGTATTCGACCTCGAACTCGTGGTGGCGGCCCGCCGCGGAGTTCCCGCTCCCTTCGGCCCATTCGCGCGGGTCGTTCGCCCACATGGACTTCTGAAGCGGCGCGAGCGGGGTGCCGGGCGCCGCGATCGGCGCGATCCTGCATCCGTTGGGGCAGGACCCGAGGCTCGGGCTGCCAATGGCGCCGAGGACCGGCGCGACGGTGTTCTTGTATATGGGCTCGAGCGGTCCCGGCGCGAGCGCGGCGTAGCGGTCGATATCGACCCGCGTGCGCTCCTTGGGCGTGTAGACGGTGTGCCCCCGGGCATCGGGGGCGAGGAAGGCGTCGCTGACCGTCGTGATTGTCATCGGCGTCGCGAGGGAGCCGTCCAGGAATACGATGGGGTTGATGCCTTCGCTGCGGTACAGAAGGAGAAATGGCGATCCGCCCCGGTAGTAGACCGGCGTGAAGCGCACGTCCGGCGAGTAGGCGTCGGGGCGCACGCGGGCGGTCGCCTGAGGGTGGTCGCCGGGCTCGATGTAGGCGACGACCTCGGAGCCCTCTTGACCGGCCCACTCGTTCGTGACGAGGATCTGGTGGCCCCAATAGGGCGCGCCGCTTCTCGATTCGTTGTGGCCGATGCGAAGGTCCACGTCGCCGTCGAGGTCCTGGTTGTCCCAGTGTCCGAGGAGCGCGCCGATGTAGCCCGGGCCGGGCCAGATCACGTTCGGCGCGAGGCCGCCCGTCGCGCGATGCAGATTGCTCCCCTGCTCGAAGTCGTCGACGAAGGCGTCCGGCGAGGCGTCGGTCGGCCTGCGCTGGCCCCCTTGGCTCGCGCCCTCCGCAGGAATGGCGCTGAGGTGGAAGGCGTCGAGGATGAGAATGCCGAGCGCGGGGTATTCCCACACGGCCGCCGCGCGTTCGAGGGGACACGCGACGTGGGGTTCGTTGTTCTGCGCCGCGTCCACGCAGTTCGTCTGCCCCGCGGCATCGAGGTCGATGCGGTTGGTCTCCTCTGTCTCGAAGCTCACGTGGTAGTCGTACGTGTAGCCCCCGACGAGGCACCCGGATAGGGCAACCGAGGGAACGACGAGGACAAGGAGCAGACGAAACGCTGAGAACGACACGTTGGGCCTCCCTCAGGGGAAGGTTCCCTGGTGCGCCTTCACACTCACCCCGTCCCTGGACGGGGCGACATTCACTCGTCGAGTTCGAGCGGCCGCGATTCGGGGATCGCGAGCGGCGCCACCGACTCGAACTTGGAGCGGTAGCTGAACTTGAAGGAGAGCGACCGCTTCTCCTCGTCCACCTGGAGGGGCTCCGCGGCGACGGTCATCTTGAAGAATTGGTCGAGGAAGGCCGTGACCAGCTCCACGAGGAAGATGGGGAGCGTCGGGTAGTGGAGGTCGCGCAGCTCGGCGACGGAGTTCCACTGCCGGAGGCCTTTGACCTCGCAGACGACGTCCTCCCCCTTGCGCGTGAACGTGACGGATTCCGCATAGCCGAGCGCGGCGAAGTGGTCGAAGAACTCGCGCAGCGCCTTGAGCGGGTCCTTGCTCTTCGGCGGGACGCTCCAGCCGCACTTCACGGCGTACTCGAGGATGCGCAGGCTCGCGTTCTTCACGACGCTCGAGCCGTAGGATCCGAAGCTCTTGTTCACGGCGGCGAAGACGCCGTAGAGAACGGCGTTGTAGTAC
>DATLGO010000094.1 GCA_035540375.1 Candidatus Thermoplasmatota archaeon | reverse complement strand
GTCGAAGCCCCCGCGGAGCCGCCCGCCGAGGCGCCCGCCGCGGAGGCCCCGAAGAAGGGGCTTCTTGCGCGCTTCGGTCTCGGCAAGAAGCAGGAGCAGGCCCCGGCCGAGGGCGAAGGCGCGCCCGCAGGGGAAGCCACGCCCGAAGGCGCCGCCCCCGGCGCGCCTCCGGAGGACGAAGGTCCCGTCGTGAAGATCGAGCCGCCCGCGGAGCCGCACATCCGCGAGGTCGAGGTCTACCCCGTCCAGGAGCCCTACGCGTTCATCCGCATCCTCTACAACGAGCAGGAGCACGCCTACTTCTACGAGGTGCTCGAGCCCACGCTCAACGAGCGCGAGCGCAACGTGCTCGAGTTCCTCGAGGACACGCTCATCGACGTCATCGAGATCGGCCTCAGCGCCCTCAAGGAGGACGAGGCCGCGCAGATGCTCCGCAAGCACGTGGACGCGATCATCTACGACTACAGCGTCGTGCTCACGCCGCTCTCGAAGGAGAAGATCCTTTACTTCATCCTCCGCGACTTCCTCGGCTACGCGAAGCTCGATGCGGTCATGCGCGACGACCTCATCGAGGACATCTCGTGCGACGGGCCGTTCGTGCCCGTCTTCCTGTACCATCGCAAGTACGAGAGCGTGAAGTCGTCGGTCCTCTACGGATCCCACGAAGCGCTCGACTCCTTCGTGATCCAGATCGCGCAGCGGTCCGGCAAGCACATCTCGATCGCCGAGCCCCTGCTCGACGCCACGATGCCCGACGGATCCCGTCTGAACGCGACGCTCTCGGACGAGGTGACGTCCAACGGCTCGACGTTCACGATCCGAAAGTTCCGCGAGGACCCCTTCACGCCCGCCGACCTCGTGCGCTTCGGCACGATGAGCGCGGACATCCTCGCGTACTGGTGGCTCGCGGTGCAGAACGGCGCCTCCGCCATCTACGCCGGCGGCACGGCGTCGGGCAAGACGACGTCGCTCAACGCGATCCTTCTCTTCATCCCGCCCCAGATGAAGATCGTGTCGATCGAGGACACGCGCGAGATCAACATCCCGCACGAGAACTGGATCGCGGGCGTCACGCGCTCGGGCTTCGGGCCGCGCGACAACAATGGCCGGCAGGCGGGCGAGATCGACATGTTCACGCTCCTCAAGGCCGCCCTCAGGCAGCGCCCCGAATACATCCTGGTCGGCGAGGTCCGCGGCCAGGAGGCGTACGCGCTCTTCCAGGCCATGGCGACGGGCCACACGGCGTACGGCACCATGCACGCGGACTCCGTCGAGTCGGTCATCCACCGTCTCGAATCCGAGCCTCTTTCGATCCCCCGATCGATGCTCGAGGCACTCGACGTCGTGTCCGTCCAGATCCAGACGAGGATCGGCGACAAGCGCGTCCGCCGCACGAAGGAGCTCGTCGAGATCGTCGGTCTCGACCCGCACACGCGCGAGATCCTCACGAACGAGGTCTTCTCCTGGAACCCGGCGCGCGACGAGTTCGAGTTCACGAACGTCTCGTACGTGCTCGAGCGCATCCAGATGGAGCGCAACCTCACCGAGGCGCAGATGAAGGAGGAGTTCGCGCGCCGCAAGGAGATCATCGAGATCCTCGTGAAGCACGGCATCCGCGACTACAAGGAGGTCGGCCTCATCATCGCGCACTACTACAAGGAGCCCGAGGTCACCCTCGAGAAGCTCCGCAAGCGCGCCGAGGAGGCCCAGAAGGCCGCCGAGCGCGCCGCGGCCGAGGCCGCCGCGGCCGCCGCCGCCGCGGCCGAGGGCGCGCCGCCGGCCGAGGGCGCCCCGGAGGAGGGCGCGGAAGGCCCGCACGACGCCGGGGCCCCGGCGGACCCGGAGGCGCCGGCCGAGGACGAGGCCGCCGCGATGGAGCGCGAGCTCGCGGAAGCGCGCCGCGCGTTCGAGGCCGAGGGCGAAGAGGAGGAGGCCCGGCATGGCCCTTAACGAGTTCCAGCGCGCGGCGTACAAGGTCATGGGCGGCACGGTCATCCGCTCCATGAACCTCACGAAGCTCGAGGACGACCTGCGCAAGGCGAGGCTCGGCGTCCGCGCCGAGGCCTACGTGTCCCACGGGCTTCTCCTCGCCATCATCACGGGGCTCTTCGGGCTCGTCATGGGCCTCGGTCTCTGGTTCGTGGTCCTTCCCCTCGCGTTCCCGGGCGCGCCGCCCTTCCTCGCGGTCGTCGTCCTCATCGTCCCCCTCCTCATGGGCGGCACGACGTACGCCGTCATGGTGGGCACGCCGTCGGGCAAGGCCAAGCAGCGCGCGAAGGACATCGACATGCGCCTTCCGTACGCCCTGAACTACATCGCGGCCATGGCGTCCGCGGGCGTCAACATGGACGTCGTGTTCAAGAGCCTCGCCGAGCAGAAGATCTACGGCGAGGTGGCGAAGGAATCCGAGTGGATCTACCGCGACATGGCCTACTTCGGCCGCGACGCCGTGACGGCGATGAAGCGCGCGATCCGCCGGACGCCCTCCGACAAGTTCGCGGAGTTCCTCCAGGGCGCGATCACCACGCTCACGTCGGGCGGCGACCTCCAGCACTACTTCACCTCGAAGGCCCAGCGCTACATGTGGGAGAACCGCCAGGACCAGAAGCAGTTCGTCGACATGATGGGCCTCATGGCCGAGACGTACGTCACGGCCTGCGTCGCGGGCCCGCTCTTCCTCATCGTCATGATGGCGATCATGGGCATGATCGGCGGCCAGGGGCCCGCGCAGCTCTACCTCGTCATCTACCTGCTCCTCCCCGTCGCGAACGCGGGCTTCGCCTTCGCGCTCAAGAACATGACTCCGGAGGTGTGAAGCGGTGAGGTTCGAGGCCCGGCACCTGTCCTTCGCGGCCCTCGCGCTCGCGGCCCTTTCGGCCGCGCTCGCGATTCCCGCCGCGACGCGGCCGTTCGTCGCGCTCGCGCTCCTCCTCACGGTGGGCGCCGCCGTCGCCTCGGCGATGCTTCTCAGGGCCCGCCCGCCCGCGGTTCCCGACGAGCCCGAGGACGACGACGCGCGCTTTAGCCGCGAGGTCCGCCTCCACGTCTTCAGCGCCATCGCGACGTTCGTCGTCCTCCTCTTCGCGCTCGTCGACATCGTCGCGGCGATCGCGGGCGCGGGATTCGTCACCCTCTTCGCGGGGCCGGTCCTCGCGATCTACCCCATCATCCTCGCCGTGGTCGCGACGATCCCCGCGATCGCCGGCTTCTTCGCGACGCGCGAGCCGCGCTCGATGGGCGCGATGCCCTCCGGAGCGCGTCTCTACGCCGCCTGGGCCCTCCTCGGGCTCACCGGGCTGAGCCTCCTCCTCGGCGCGCTCATCGGCCTCGGCATCCTCGATGCCGCCGGCATGGGCTTCATCAAGGCCGAGCGCGCGCCCTTCGTGAGCACCGTCGGCGTCGTCACCGGGGGCCTCTTTGCGCTCCACTGGCTCGGCTTCCCCGGATGGGGCCGCGTCATCCACTGGATGGAGGCCGAGGAGCGCATCCGACGCAGCAACGTCACGCGCCAGATGGTCATCGGGTTCGTCGCGCTCTCGGGCGTCCTGATCGTGGCCTCGCTCGTCGCGAGCTTCGCGTTCCCGGACACCATGCATCGGGTCTGGCTCCTCGGCTTCGCCATGCTCGCGCTCATTCCGGCGACCTTCAGCGTCGGCATCAGCCACGTCGTCCTGAAGCTCGAGGTGGGCCTCGGCGACATCGAGGACGTCCGGAAGAAGCGGCGCGTCATCCTGCAGTCCCTTTCGGTCGGGCTCACGGTGACCGCGGCGGCGCTCGGCGTCATCACCTTCCTCGCGTTCCTCGCCCAGGCGGGCGGCGCCGCGCTCTTCCGCAGCCTGCTCGAGGTCTACACGTCCCCGACGCTCTATCCGTTCATCCTCACGCTCGCCCTCGTCCCCCTACTCCTCACCCTCGTCACGAGGACGCGCGTGCAGACGGAGGTCCAGTACACGGACCGGAAGAAGGCGCTCTCGGTGTGGTTCTCCACGCTCTCGATCGTCCTCATCTTCTTCGGCGTGTTCGCGGGGTCAGGCCTCGCCTCGGGCAAGGGCATCAGCGAGGAGAACGCCGTCCTCGTCCTTTCGCTCGCCACCATCGTCCTCTCCGTGCTCGTGAAGACGCGCGCCCTTCTCCCGGGCGTCGTCCAGATGATCCTGGAGGCGATCAAGAGGACGGAGAACGCGAACGAGGAGCTCGCGGAGGACATCCGCAAGCGCATGATGGCGACGTACGTCGGCGGCCTCGTGTTCGTGCTCGCCTTCGTCGGCTTCGTCGCGATGCAGGCGACCGGGGTCGTGAAGATGGAGAAGGGACCCCAGACGGACCTCGTCTTCTTCCTCTTCCTCTTCGTCGGGCTCGGCGTCCTCATCGTCGTCGGCATGCGGTACTTCCAGGGCGTCAACATCGACCCGCGCTGGAAGAAGGCGACCGACCAGGAGATCGGCAAGAAGCGTCTCACCTCCGAGCAGATGAACCGTTACCTCGTGCTCGGCGTGAGCATGACGCTCGCGGGCATCCTGTTCGTCCTCGGCCTCCTCGTCCAGTTCGGTCTTGTGACGCAGCTCGGGCCCCTCGCCATCGGCTCGAAGTACGCGACCGACTTCTTCGTCTTCGCCATCCTCCTCGGGCTCGGCCCCTACGGATTCTACCACAACCGCGAGATGGCGCGCATCCGCGCGATCGACCAGAAGTTTCCCGAATTCCTGCGCGACCTCGCGGAGAGCCAGCGCTCGGGCATGACCCTCACGGAAGCCGTCATCACCGCGTCCAAGGGCTCCTACGGCGCGCTCACGCCCGACATCAAGCGCATGGCGAGCCAGATCGAATGGGGCATCTCGTTCGAGGAGGCTCTGAAGCGCTTCGCGAAGCGCGTGCGCACGCCCCTCATCGAGCGCACGGTTTCGCTCGTCGTCCAGGCGTCGAAGGCCGGCGGCAACGTCGTGGACGTCCTCGCGGCCGCGGCCGACGACAGCCGCGAGATCCAGATGATCCTCAAGGAGCGCAAGAGCTCCATGAGCATCTACGTCATGATCATCTACATCGCGTTCTTCGTGTTCATCGGCGTCATCGGCGTCCTGAACGCGCAGTTCATCCCCGAGGTGTCGCGCGCCGTGAAGGGCGCCTCCGGCGTCACGATCGGCGGGCTCACGTTCCGCGCCTTCGACGAGGAGGTCTTCAAGACGCTCTTCTTCCACGGCGCCATCGTGCAGGGCCTCGGCGGCGGCATCGTCGCGGGCGTGATGGAGGGCGGGAAGCCCATCTCCGGCCTGAAGCACGCCTTCGTCATGATCACGATCGCCTACGTCGTGTTCCGTCTCGTCATCGGGTGATCGCGATGTGGCGACGCGACGATCGCGGACAGATGCTCCTCCTCGCGGGGTTCGTCCTCGTCCTCGCGTTCGTCGTCACCGCGTTGACGCTCTCGCAGGTGGCGGACCTCGAGAAGCGCGCGACCGAGGACGCGGGCGGCGCGCTCGTCTCGGAGTACCGATTCATGCACGACCGCGTCGGCGGGACGCTCCAGGGGGCCGTCGGGCTCTCGACCGACAACGACACCCTCCGTGACATCTTCGCGAGCGTGGTCGCGACGTTCAAGAACATCGAGCACGAGAAGGGCTACGACGTGAGCATCGTCCTCGCCGGGGACGACGCCGGGGTCTCCCGTGACGAGGATTTCTTCGTCGACCTCGCGACGGGCCGCTTCAAGGCCGGGACCGAGTCGTGGGACGGCGCGACCGACTACTCGAACGTCCGATACGACCTCGTGAACGACGGCATCCTGTGGACCAAGGCGGGCCGCTGCTCGACGGTCGCGAACGGATGCGTCTCCGGGGTCGTGGTGCGGATCTTCCTCTCGGACGGGGTGAGCACGATGGACGAATCCGTCGTGTACGCCGTGAACGTGGCCCCGTGATCAGACGAGCTTCGCGCCCTCGACGAGGAGCCGGTCCGCGGTGAACGCCACGAACGTGGAGAGGACCTGGCCGGTGTAGATGTCCTTCCGCTCGCAGACGCGGTCGTCCATCTGGAGACCCGGCTGCGTGTTGGCCTCCTCCCAGACGCTGATCCAGTAGGGGTGGAAGAAGAGGTAGTAGTCGCCCGTCGTGTCGCCGACGACCTTCATGTCGTCGTCGATGCCGTAGGCGTACGTGGTCTGGGTCGCGCCGCCCTGGCAGACGGTCGTGTAGTTCGGTGCCGTGTCCCCCGCCTGGGACAGGGCGAGGGGGGCCGCGAGGGCGAGGACGACGAGGATCGTGAGGGCAACGTGCCGCATGCCATTCCTTCCGCGGCTGCAGGCGGACGGGGATACCAAAACGGTTGTGGTCCGCCGTCGGTTCGACCCGCCCCGGCGGGGGTGTCCGCTCTCCCCGGAGCGACCCCTTCAAATACCCCCCGCGAGAGAGCCCGGGACGGTTGCTCGGCCGGCGGACGCTTTCGCTCGGTGGCCGCGACGGCGGTCACGTCCAGGTCCTCGAGGCGGTGCTCATCGGGCTCGTGATGTTCACGGCCGTGAGCTTCGTGCTCACCTACAGCCTCCCGACCAGCGAGACGGCGCCCACCCGCAATCGCCTCGAGAATGCGGGCGTGGATGCGCTGAACGTCCTCTACGAATATCCGCTCGCGGACGCCCGCTATGGCAACAACACCCTGAGCAAGCTCATCGCCGACGCGCTCTCGGGGGACTGCTCGGGTCTCGACGCACGCTTCAAGGCCTTCCTTCCCGCGGGCACGCTCTACAACCTCTACATGTCCAACGGCTACGGCGCGACGCCTCTTTGCATCAAGGGCAGCCCCGAGGGCGAAACCGCGACCGCGACCCATCTCATCGAGCCCAAGTGGTCCTTCACGTTCTACGAGACGGCCGTCGACTACCACGATCCCGCCCGCAGCCACATGCGCGTCTATGCGCTCCCCGTCTACAACTCGAACCTCGTTCCCGCCGGCGGCGTCCCCGTCGAGATCACCGTCCGCGGCGTCTACGAGGGCCTCCCCGTCACCTTCCGCACGGCCGGATCCACGTACCAGGGCGACGCATCCTACACGTCGGCCATCCCGTCCGTGGACATGAAGCTCCTCGACGAGAGCCTCGGCATCGACGCGGGCTACCTCGACCTGGAGCCCGTCTTCAAGTCCGGGCCGGCCTACTCGGAGGATCCCGCGACCGTGAAGCTCGAGGTGGAGAACCGCTCGCCCAACGCGCCTTTGCCGGCGGGCACGCAGCTCACGATCCAGGTCCCTCGTGGCTTCACCGCCGTCGCGGACTACGATACGAACATCGTCGAGGGCTGGCACGTCACGGGCAACGTCACGTCGCCCAACGCGGGCGGCCAGGTCACGGCGACGCTCCTTTCGAGCGTCACGGGCGCGCCGCGCGTGTTCACGCTCACGCTGGGCTATCCGGGGCCGGGCGACCTTCTCGATTTCTACCTCTTCTCGGCGCGCCTCTCGAAGGGGGCGTACTCGTCGCTCGATTTCGTCGTCAAGGCCGACAGCCACGCGAGCGCTCCGACGGCGGTGCCGCTTCTTGCCGCGGGCGTCCCGAAGCCCATGGGCGTCGTCAACCCCTCGACGTGGCCCCTGGTCCTCACGAATCCGTTCGCGAGCCCGCTCTACATCCGGGAAATCGAGTTCCGGCAGCCGGACGGCTATCCGATCTTCCACAAGTCGACGACGACGTCGGATCTCTCGTGCGGCAACTGGCTTCACGCGAACGTGTTCGGCCCGCAGGTCGCCTTCTCGGCCATCACGTGGCGCTGGGAGCCGACCGGCTTCCTGCCGTGGGACGACTGCGCGAACGGCAAGATCGTGCCCCCGGGTGAGGCCTTCCGCACGACGCTCGAGGCGTTCGGCACCGGAACCCTCACTCCGAGGAGCCCCGAGGATCCCCTCCCGGTCCCCATCTCGTTCGACGGCCACTCGACGAAGCTCTGGACGAACCTCGACCCGATGTTCTACCAGGGCCTCGTGCCGCCGCGCGGGAGCGTCGTGAACGGCATGAACGCCGCGCGCCAAGGCTACGACTTCGACGCGAACAACCTCCGCGTCCCCGAGGCCTTCTCGGGCGCCGCGCGCTTCCGCGAAGCCTTCCTCACAGGCAACTGGACGTACACGTCCGAGATCATCCCCACGCTCGAGGAGGCGCTCGCGACCGGCAGCATCAACATCTCGAAGCGGCGCATCG
Source organism: Candidatus Thermoplasmatota archaeon (assembly GCA_035540375.1). Classification (NCBI taxonomy): domain Archaea; kingdom Methanobacteriati; phylum Thermoplasmatota; species Thermoplasmatota archaeon. The sequence goes on along the minus strand of DATLGO010000094.1, from coordinate 14,482 downwards.
CCGTCGGCGAATCGATCGACATCACGCCGGACGTCCGCAGCCTCATCCACTCGCTCTCGAAGAAGAACAGCGTCGCGAACGTGACGACGCGCATCTACGGCCCGTTCTCGATCGAGCACCACAAGGCCATCTACACGGACTACAACGATCCCACCGCCCTCGTGAACGGCTCCGTGAACGCGCTCCTCGCCGACACGGTCGACGACGACGCGACGACGGACGTCATCGTCGGTACGTCGAGCGGCCGCGTCTCCGCGCACGACGGCCTCGATGGGTCCGTCCTCGTCGGGCGCGTCTTCACGGTCGAGACGCTCGCGCAGTTCGCGCAGCAGAAGCAGGCGGCGGAAGTCACGCATCTCGCCGGCATCCCGATCAACGGCAAGCTCCACTACGCGGTCGGGACGGACGAGAAGTCGGCCTACGTCTACGTGCTCGACAAGAACTTCACCGTCGTCCGCCAGTGGACGAAGCCCATCTCGGCCTCCGTCAACTGGATCGACGCGGGCCAGGATCTGAACGGCGACGGCGTGAAGGACGTCGTCGTCACCTTCGACGCGAACCGCATCTACGCTCTGAGCGGCGTCGACTGGACGACGCTCCCGAACTGGCCCGTCATCACGGGCGGCGAGCCCAAGAAGGCCGTGGGCGGCGTCTTCGGCTTCCCGGCCCTTCCGGGCGTCGTGGGGCACACGGGGCTGCACGCGAGCGCCTCCGCGCGCGTCTATTCCCAGGTGACCCCGGACGTGATGGCCCTCTACATGAACCTCGTCAACACCGCGAACTCGGTGTCCACCTCGTTCGGCACCTCGACCCTCGACGCCTACAACCACACGGTCCACCCGAACCACTGGCGCTTCGGCATCCCGTCGGGCGACGTCGCTGCCTACGATCTCACGAGCCTCAACGGCGACAGCGTGACGGACATCATCGTGGGCGGCACGGACGGCATCGTCTACGCGCTCGACGGGCGCCAGGCCGGTCCGCCCGTCTCCGACGTGAGCGTCGTGGGTCCGCCGATGGGCGTGCGCGCGGCGTGGATCGGAGAAGACCTCGGTTGGGCCCTCCTCGAGGACGGGGAGGTCATCTACACGATCGACGGGTGGACCGACATGTTCTACTCGCGCTTCCAGGGCCTCACGCGCAACCCCCTCCCAGGGGCCCGGAACATCTTCTTCAAGGACGTCGCGCACGGGTACGTCGTCGGCGCGCCGAGCCGTATCTACGCCTCGACGGACGGCGGCGCCTCCTTCAATCCCGCGCTCACGGTCACGGTGAAGAACCCCGCCACGGGCCTGCCTTCGGCCGCGGTCTGGAACTTCAACGACATCGCGATCACGGCCGACGGCCACGGCGTCATGGTCGGCAACCGCTGCGTTCTCGTTCTCGATTCGCTCTGCGGCGACGCCGCGATCTTCCACACCGAGACGGCGAACGACTTCACGAAGTGGCGCAAGTACTCGTCCGGCGGCTACGCGAGCGGAGCCCTGAACAGCACGCTCGAGTTCCGCGGCGTCGCGATGCACGGTCCGGGCCGCGGCGTCGCGATCGGCGACCGCGGCGCGATGCGCTGCCTGTCGCCCGCGACGGGCGCGACGAGTTGGCGCACGGTCGTCACCGGCACGACCCGCGACCTCACCGACGTCGCGCTCGTGAACTCGGACCATGCGGTCGCGGTCGGCAAGGGCGGCATCGTCCTGAACATCACGGGCCTCGCGAACTGCACCCCGACGGTGACGAACCTCTCGGCGAAGCTGTCGACGAGCCTCGACCTTGAATCGGTCGCGGTGCGCGGAAGCCGGATCGTGATCGGCGGTCCCGGCCTGCTCTACGAGAGCATCGATCTCGGGCGCAGCTTCGCGCGCCAGCCCGGGCTCGACGCCGACACGTCGATCCGCGCGCTCCACATTCCTTACGAAGGCCGCGCCATCGGCATCGGGGGCAACACCACGGCTCCTGCAACGGGGCTCCACGTCGTCTACATGGGCACGTTCCGGATGCATTCGACGGCCGTGTCCACGAACTACGGCATCCCCGCGGTTCCTCCAGGAAACCGCATCACGCTCGTGAGGCCCGAAACCGTTGTGAGCAACGAGCTCGCGGGCCTCACGAACACGAAGCTCTGGGTGTCCACGAACAACGGGGTCGATTGGATCGAGGCGACGCTCCTCGGCGCGGGGCCGGACAACCTCGGTTACCCGCCCTACGCCCCCGTGGCCATCCCCTGGGAGAAGGCCGGCACGTCGTTCAAGTGGAAGCTCGAGATGTTCATCAACGAGAACTGGACGCACATCGCGCCGTCGGCCAAGTCGTTGAACTTCACCCTCGAATCGAGCCCGGAGGCGACGCCGTGGGCGACGGTTCCGCTCACGGTCGTCCGCGAGAACTTCGCGGACCCGGGCCGGGCGGCGTTCGGCACGAACGTGGTGTGGGACGTGCAGGGACGCATCCGGCCGCAGGTCATCCGCCCCGTCTGGGCCACGCAGGTCACCGGCGAGATCGTGGAGATCGACGCTTCGCGCGACTTCACCGCGGACGGCCAGAAGGACGTCGTGATCGCGACGCGCTACCAGGTCGTCTCGGGTGTCCCGAACCCGCAGCAGCCCGACTACCGGGTGATGCTCCTCGACGGCAAGACGGGCGAGGTCAAATGGAAGACCGGCATGCTCCTCGGGTGGCCGATCGCGATCAAGGTCATCGACGCGAACCTGCAGACGGGCGATTCCGTCCCGGACGTGGTCGCCGTCATGTGGACCCCCACGATGTCCCTCACGTGGGTCTACTACCTGGACGGCGTCGACGGCGATACCCTCACCATGTTCTCATTCGGCGGCGGGGAACGCCCGACCGCCCTCGCGGCGGGCCACCTCGACCGCACGCCCCGCGAGGCGATCGCGTTCGTCGGCACCACGTCCATCAACACCACGGGTCAGACGCGGGCGTTCCGCGAGTCCTCGGCGCTCCTTCCCAACTGGGGCGTCCTCCCGTCCGACGACGGCCTCTATTCGTTCACCTACAAGGTGCCCCTCGGCGCTCCCTACGGTCCCTACGTCATCGAGACGGAAGTGTCCTGGCAGGAGTCCAACCTCGTGCAGGCGGGCCGCGTCTACAACTACTTCATCGTCACGCCGCCCGACGGGCGGCTCCCCGTGAGCCCGGTCTACGACCTCAAGCTCGTCACGTGGTACGAGGATTGGGACCGGAGGTGACGCGTCTGGGACGGCGCGACGCGGCGAACCTCATGGTCCTCGAATCCATCGTCATCGCGCTCCTCATCCTGGGCGCCATGATGTACGTCACCGCGTTCAACCAGTCGACGGAATCCGCGCCCGGCGGACGCCACGTGCTCGAATCCGCCGCCGAGGACTCGCTCGCGGTCCTTTCGGGCCTGACGACGAGCGAGGACGCGTACAACCGCAACATGCTGACAAAGCTCGTGGTGGAGGCGCTCTACGGCCAGTCCGCGAACCTCACGCACAAGCTCGACAACTTCCTCCCGAAAGGCGCCCGCTACAACGTCTGGCTCGACAACGGCTACGCGCCGCGGCTCGTCGTCGGCGACGGCGTGAGCTCGGGCGAGCGCGTGAGCGCGGGGATCCCGTACCAGCCCGCCTGGTCCGTCGCGTTCGTCGCGGCGGATTTCGCGGTCTACTCCGACACCTCGACGAAGATGAACGCGACCGTCCTCCCGGTGCTTGCGGGCAACGCGGTCGCCTACGGGGCGGACTGGCCCCACCCGCACCTCAAGTACGCGAACGGCGTCAAGGTGACGCCGCTCAACGACACGCAAATCCCTTCGGAGCGCCACTCCTACGTCGGTCCCGGCGCCGGCGGGTATCCCACGAGCGGCGCGCTCGTCCTCCAATCCGATGACGCCTTCCCCCACGGCTCGACGGCCCTCCGGGGCAAAGCGACGTGGTCGATCCGCGCCGACAGCTACCTCGACACCTCCTGGGGCGCCTCGCGCGCGGCGCTCAACACGAGCCGCCTCGACATCGCGCGGTGGGACGAGCCCACGGGCGCGTACGTTCCGGGGCGCGTCGTCCCCGTCGGCGGCACGGCGCGTCTCACGTGGGACTTCTCGGACTACGTCGCCGTCCATGCGAACCGGTTCGCGCAGGGCTCGACCAACACGACCGCGATCCGCATCCTCGCGCCGATCCCGATGCTCAACACGACGAACGGCCTCTACTACGTCGCCTACGCGAAGACCTTCGACGGGACGAGCGGCGCGTGGGATCTCGACATCCCCAAGAGCGCGCTTCTCGGCCCTCATCTCGTGGTCGCGGAGCTGAACCACACGCTTGCGGGATCCACCGGGCCCGTCGCGCAGTCGGCGCGCCTCCACGAGCGCCTCGACGTCGCGCTCGAGGGCGGCGTGGTCCCCATCAACCCGGTGTACCGGCTCGTGATCGAGGCCTGGCATCCCGAATGGGAATGACGGCCCCGCCTTGACGGGTGCGACCGCGCCGGTCCCCGATTTTGACGCGCTATAAGCGCGTTGGATCAGACCCTCCGATGCCGCGCGACACCTTCTTGACCCCCTCGCGAGCGAACCCTTCCGTACGTACGGGGGTCCACGCATGGCCAACGGTTTCCGCCGCCGCATCCGCGCCGACGAGCGCGCGCACACGGCGGCCGTCGGATTCGTCGCGAGCATGCTCATCTTCGGGGCGACGTTTGCGGCCGTGGTCCAATTCCAGAACGAGCCTCTCGCCGGCCACGACGCCGAAAGCGAGGACCTCGACGTGAAGGCCCGGCAGGCGCTGGGCCTCATCGTCGCGCAGTCGGGTTCGACCTCGACGGGCCTCGCGGCGTGGCATTCGGACGCCGACCGGCTCCAGCGCTTCGGCCTCGCCTCGGACCCCGCGACGCGTACGCTCGAGTACGGCAAGATCAAGAACCTCCGGAGCTCGAAGCTCACGGAGGACGGGGCGAACGCGATCGCGGACTACCCCGAGGTGCTCCGCGGACTCGGCCTCCAGGGCTACAACATCCACCTCAGGAGCTACCCTGTCCTCCTCTCGATGGAGGACTCCCGCTGGACGGCGCACGCCGACATGCGTCCCGCCTACGTCGCGCAGTACGACGACCCCGTCGCGCCCGCGGACGTCACGCACTCGGTCGTCGCGCAGGCCACGTACGTCGAGCCCGGCGCGACGATCACGAACCGGCACGTGAAGGACGCCATCTACCAGGTCACGTTCGTGCTGAACACGACCGGCCAGCAGAACGCGCAGGTCGTCGAGACCCACTACACGAAGCTCCTCCGCCCCGGCGACACGGACTACGTGTGGACGCGCTATTACCCGATCCAGAGCTGGACGTCCCCCACGACGAGCATCGAGGTCCGCGTCGCGGACTCCTACATGGCGGTCGCGAAGGACACGTCCGGCAACACGATCGGCCAGCGATTCTTCAACGGCGTCTCGATGCCCGCCTCGGGCAACGAGAAGTACAACCTCCTCGTGCACGCGGACGACCAGCACTACGTGAGCGGCGAGACGGTGACGATCCTCGGCGACCACTTCGACAAGGACGGAAAGCGCTCGAACCAGGGGATCCAGGGCCGCCTCACCGTGACCCGCCCGGACGGCACGGTCCACTTCAACGGCACGCTCGACCTCGAGAAGAACAAGCCCGGCAAGTACGAATGCACGACCTGCACGATGGTCGGCAACTGGAGCGTGCTCCTCACGACGACCTCGGGCGCGCGCGGCCAGCGGGACTCGTTCCACGTGAGCGCCGCGGCGATGTTCACGGAGACGAGCGGTCCCGATCCGATCGCGATCACGGAGCAGGGCTACGTGACCGCGATCGCCGGCGGCTCGTTCGACGCGACGCTCTACGATCCCGCGACGAACCCCGGAGGCGACGTCTTCCGCGCCTCCAACGTGCGCGAGTTGCCGGACGTGCTGTCGCGCTACAACATCCTGATCATCGGGAGCAAATTCCGCCAGAGCGCGCTCGAGCCCCACGCCGTGAAGGAAGGCATCGCGAACTGGGTGAACGACACGGGCGGCACCCTCGTCGTGCTCGGATCCGTCGCCCAGAACGCGCAGTGGCTCCAGCCCCTCTACGGCGCGGGCATCCACAACGCGAACGGCGGCGTCTCCGCGCCCGACCCCGGCCACCCCATCCTCCACGCCCCCGAAGGTCTCGCCTACCAGTCCTACAACGACAACGGCAAGGCGTGGCGGCTCAAGCAGGACGACTACTACACGCACGTCCTCTCGAAGGGCGTCGGGAACCAGGGGTCCGAGGACACGCTCGCCGTCTCGAAGCCCGGCGTCTTCGGCGACGGGTCCGTCATCCTGTCGACGTACATGCCGGGGAGCCTCATGACCCCGCAAAGCGACCTCGAGGGCAAAAAGTTCCTCCACAACCTCATGAGCCAGAGCTACACGATGCTCTTCCTCGACTTCGGGCCCGCGATCCCGCCCGGCGTCCCCGTCGGGAGCAGCACCCGCCTCGCCGCCATCCCCCACCCCAGCGTCCCCGGGGCCATCGTCGAGGTCCAGGTCGTCCTCTACGTCTTCCGGTGAGGACCGGCGGCCTTGGGCCCGGGCGCCGTCGGGTGCCGGGTTTCGGGACCGTTCGGGACCGGGTGCCGGGACCGGGACCGGGGTTCGGGACCGGGTGGCGGGCCCGGGCGCCGGGCGTCGGGACCGGGTCCGGGACCGGGTCCGGGCGTCGGGTCCGGGTGCCGGGACCGGGCGCCGGGCGTCGGGTGCCGGGACCGGGACCGGGTGCCGGGCGCCGGGACCGGGTGTCGGGCGCCGGGACCGGGTGCCGGGCCCGGGCGCCGGGAGTCGGGTCCGGGTCCGGGTCCGGGTCCGGGACCGGGTCCGGGCGTCGGGTCCGGGTCCGGACCCGCGGGCGCCCCAGGGCCGGTGACCCCGCCCTTATTAACAGGTCCGGGACAGACCGGGGCCCGGGTGGCCAGGACGGTTCGACGCCTCGACGACGAGGGGGCCGGAACCCTCGTCTCGTTCATCGTCGCGATGGCGGTCTTCACGATCGCGTTCAGCGCGATCGCCGCCACGCTCGCGAACCATGTCGCGCGCGAGGGCGGCACCTCGGGCAGCGCCGCCGATGCCCACGCCTTGGCCTCCGACGCGCTCCGCTTCGTCACGACCCAGCCCGGGCACCCCTCGACGTGGCCCTCGGGGGGCGTCACGCGGCTCGGCTTCCTCAAGCCGGGATCCATCGCGACCCTCGACGGCGCGCGCGTCGTCGCGCTCGCCACCACCTACGGCGACCAGCCGGATTACGTCGAGGCGCGCAAGGCCCTCGGACTTCCGGAGGGACGCAACTTCCGCATCGAGGTCCGCCCCTCGGTCCCGATCCAGCCGAGCGGGTCCATTCCCGCGCTGCAGGACCTCCGGGTCGCCTACGTCGCGAACGGGACCGGCGTCTTCGGCGAGCTCGCCCCGCAGGCGCACGCCGAGATCGCCGCGCTCAAGGCGGCGGGCGTCGTCCTCGACGGTCGCTTCGCCGACGGCGCCCTCGCGACCGCGGGCGACGTCTACACCTCCGAGTTCACGCTCCAGAACCTCGTGTTCCGCCTCGCGGGCCTCGAAGGCTTCCCCGCGCCCTCCATCGCCTCGGCCTGGCAGATGCGCGACAAGAACGCCTTCGCGCCCGCGAACGCGCCGTGGCCCGCCGCCGCTCCGCAGAGCTTCCTCATGTACGCCTCGACCACGACGGCGGACGAATACCGGTACGCCCGCAACGCATGGCCCGGCCTCCTCCGCGTCTCGTCCCTCGATCTTTCCGGGTTCGGGAGCGGCGCGCGGGTCTGGCTGAATTTCACGCATTACATCAAGGCCTCGAGCACGATCGCCGACGGCGCCGGCTTCACGCCGGGCTTCGACGACTACGCGCGCGTTTCGACCTACTGCACGTCCTGCGCGGGGCCGCTCGTCAACTGGGAGATGCAGGGCACCCACCTCCACACGAACGGCTCGCGCGCCGCGCCCGAATCCGCCTCCATCTCGCTCACCCACCTCGTCGGCGACGTCCACGATCTCTCGTTCGATTTCCTGCAGAGCCCCCAGCCGCAGACGAGCGAGGGCGAAGGATGGTTCGTGCACGCCATCACGGTCGAGGCGAGCGAGGCCGGCGTGAAGACCGTCCTCTACTCGAACGCGATGGACTACGACACGACCCGCTACGACGCCCTCGTCGTCGGCACGAACGCCGTTGCGACGCCGAGCGCGGGCGTCCGTCCCCAGTGGCGCGAAGGCCTCGCGCGCTGGATCGAGAAGGGCGGCAACCTCGTGATGCTCGGCGACGCCGAGAAGGATCCGCTCGCCTGGTGGGACGAACTCCTTCCCCACCGCAACGTCGGCACCGTCACGCTGCCCTTCGCGCTGCGCACGACCTACCAGCATCCCATCCTCACGCGGCCCTACGCGCTCGCGACGGGCGGATACGACGCGGCGGCCGCGCCCTGGCCGTGGGCGGACGAGATGCAGGCGTTCCTCACGATGATCGACCCGCTCGACATCTCGAAGCAGCAGCCGGTCGCGGCCGTGACGGGCTACAACGCCGATCCCGCGGGCGCCATCCTCGCGACGAACCTCCGGCCCCTCGACGCGAGCGCCACGCAGCTGCGGCACCTCTTCTCGAACGCGCTCCTGTACCTCACGCACCAGCAGTACTACGTCGACTACGGTCCCGCGGTTCCGCGCGGTGCGGGCGTCGGGAGCGCGACGGGGACGTTCCTCCTCGACGGGCGCGACTCCGGCCTCGGCGTCGTCGAGGCCCAGATCGTGCTCTACGTCTGGTGATCAGCGGATCCCTTCGAGGCCTTCCGCGCCCTCGAACTGCTTCATGAGCCGCCGCTGCATCTTCTTGTTGGAGGCGAGACCCTTCATCGTCTTGCGGCTCGTCTCGTAGTATTTCAGCAGCTCCTTCACCTCGTGCGGATCGACGCCCGACCCGAGCGAGATGCGCTTGATGCGGCTCGCCTTGATGACGCCCGGCTCCTCCATCTCCTCGCGCGTCATGGACGACATGATGATCTTGAACTTCTCGAGCTTCTTCTGGGTCTCTTCCATCTGGGCCTTCGGGATCTTCGCGCGGCCCATGCCCGGGATCATGTCGAGGACCTTCGAGAGCGGCCCCATGCCCGAGAGCATCTCCATCTGGTCCCGCATGTCGAGCAGCGTGAAGCGACCCGACATGATGTTCTTCGCCGTCGCCTCCGCCTTCTCCTCGTCCCCCACGACCTCCTGCGCCTTCTCGAGGAGCGTCTGGATGTCGCCCATGCCGAGGAGGCGGCTGATGAACCGCGCGGGATCGAACTTCTCGAAGTCGTCGACCTTCTCGCCGACGCCGATGAACATCACGGGCGCCTTCGTGACCGAGACCGCGGAGAGCGCGCCGCCGCCCTTGGCCGTGCCGTCGAGCTTGGTGATGATGACGCCCGTCACCTGCACGGCGTCGTGGAACGCCTGCGCCTGCGGACCCGCCTGCTGTCCGACCTGCGCGTCCATCACGAGGAACTTCTCGTCCGGCTTCGCGGCCGCGAAGATCTCCTTCATCTCCTCGATGAGGCCCGCCTCGAGCTTGTCGCGGCCGGCCGTGTCGACGATGATCACGTCCGTCTTGGGCTTGAGCGCCGCGATCGCGCGCGCGACGATGCCCGCCGCGACGCGGCCCGCGACCTGCGCATCCGTCGCGGACTGGCCCTTGTACGCCGACGGCTCGCCGTGGAAGTGGCAGCCCACCTGCTCCGCGAGCGTCTTGAGCTGCTCGTACGCCGCCGGGCGGTGGACGTCCGCCGCGACGAGACCCACGCGCAGGCCCTTCTTCTGGAAGTGCTTCGCGAGCTTGCCGCAGGTCGTCGTCTTGCCCTGGCCGTACAGGCCCACCATCATGATCGTCTGGTGCTTGAGCGGGAGGTCGCGCGGCTTCCCGAGGACGTTCACGAGCTCCTCGTACACGATGCGGACCACGTGCTCGCGGCTCGCCATCCCCGCCGGAGGCTTCTCCGTGAGGGCGCGCTCCTCGATCCGCTTCGTGAGCTGGAGGGCCAGCTTGACGTTGACGTCCGCCTGGAGGAGCGCCCGCTGGATGTCCCGCACGATCTCCTTCACGAGCGTCGCGTCGATCGCCCGAGCGTTCGCGATCTTCTTGAGGGTCGATCGCAGGGAGTCGCCGAGGCCTTCCAGGACCATGCGGCCGGCTAGCGGTTCCTTTCTATAAAGATTCGGGGCGCTTGGGACGCGCGTGGTCGATCTGGAAACCCGCAAGACCCTTCATAGGGGCCGAGCGGTCGACGCCCGACGCGTTCTCCTCGTCGACGTACACGTCCCGGCCGTCCCCGTCGTAGAGGAGACCGAACCCGTAGGTGAGCGCGGGCGAGCCCGAGAGGGACGATCCCGACACGCCGCCGTTCACGCCCTCCTTCCCGGCCTCGTACCGGTCGTCGCCCGAAAGGTCGGCGAGGAATCCCGTCGCGGCGTTGAAGGCGCCGCCGTTCACGCCCCGGTTCTTCGCGGAATACGTATCGTTGCCTTCGGCGTCGAGGAGGAACCCGGCGCCCGTCCCGTGGCCCGCGCCGTTCGTGCCGTTGCCCCGCGCGCGGTAGGTGTCGTTGCCCGCGATGTCGAGGAGGAAGCCGCTTCCGACGTTCGCGCCGCCGTTCGTGCCCGTGTCCCCGCCTTCGTAGACGTCGTTCCCCTCGAGGTCGAGCAGGAACCCGGCGCCACCGCTTCGCGCGCCGCCGTTGCCGCCGTAGCCGGCGGCGAAGTAGCGGTCGTGGCCGGCCGCGTCGAGGAGGAAGCCCGCGCCGAGGTTCGCCCCGCCGTTGATCCCGCAGAGGCGCTTGGTCGGCCCGTAGGTGTCGTTGCCGCCGAAGTCGAGGAGCGCGGCGGGGCGGCCGACGCTGCAGTACGTCGACGCGCTGCTTCCGCCCGCGTTGTTGAGGTAGACGTCGTCCCCGCCCGCGTCCACGAGGAGGGCGAAGTCGGCGGTGTAGGTGTTCGGCTCCGACCCGAGATCGATCGAGAGGACGGTCGGGATCACGAGCGCGGGAGCCTGGGCCGCGGCAGGGTGGGCGGCGACGGCGTCGCGCAGGTCGCGCGCGGCCGCGACGAGGCTCGCGCGCGCCCCGAAGATCCCGCCGAGGTCGAGGTCGGACCCCGCGTGATGGTAGGCGACGAAGGCGGCGAGGGTCCGGGTGAGGGCCCGCGCGACCGGCGCCTCGAGCCCGGCGAGGGTCTCCTCCGCCGCGCGCGCAGCGTCTCGAGCGTCGGCGCCCGTCGCGTCGAGGACGGCCTGCAAGGCCTCGGCGGGGGTGTCGTAGACGGGGACGTCCACGGGCGTGGCCTTGACCCCCACGGCCCCCTCGGCCGCGGCCATGAGGGCGAGCGCGCGGTCGAACGCCGACCCGGACGCCCCGCTCGCCTCGACAAGGGCGTCGAGGGTCGCGGACGTCCGGTCGGGGAGGGCGTGCGCCCCGACGGGGGCAAAGACGAGGGCGACCGCGATCACGAGGGAGGCGAGAGCCGGGAACCCGTGCATGACCGGCGAGGCCCTCGACCGGAGAAGAACCTGCGGGCCCGCCGTCGGGAAGGAGGCCATACGGAGCGGGGGGTTTATCAGGTCGGACCCGCGGTCCCGATCCGTTGACCGCCGTCGCGTTCCAGGGCGAGCCGGGCGCCTACAGCGAGATGGCCGCGCGTCGCTTCTTCGGCGACACGGTCGAGACCGTCCCCTGCCGCACCCTCGCCGACGTCTTCCAGGCGCTCGTCACCGGCCGGGTCGACCGCGCGGTCGCGGCCGTGGAGAACTCCCAGGCGGGCACGATCCACACGACGATCGACCTCCTGCGCAGCCACGACGTGTTCGCGATCGGCGAGACGGTGGTGCCGGTGCGTCATGCCCTCATGGCGCCGGCCGGCCTTGCGCTCGTGGACGTCCGGCGCGTCCTCTCCCACGCAAGCGCGCTCGACCAGTGCGCCGCGTTCATCGAGGCGCGCGGGCTCGAGGCCGTCGCGGTCTACGATACGGCAGGCGCGGCGAAGCTCGTCGCCGAGGAGCGACGCCCCGGGGACGCCGCGATCGCCTCCGTCGCGGCGGCCGCGCGTTACGGGCTTGCGATCCTCGCGGAGGACGTCCAGACGATCCAGGACAACCGCACGCGTTTCCTCGCCCTCGGCCGCGCCCCCGCGCCCCGCTCCGACGGATCCGCGAAGACCGTGCTCGTCTTCGCGACGGACCACCGGCCCGGCGCGCTGCACGAGGCGCTCGGCGCGCTCGCGCGGCGAAGGCTGAACCTGCTCAAGCTCGAAAGCCGACCGTCGCGGCAGCGTCCGTGGGAGTACGTGTTCCACGTCGACTTCGAAGGCCATCGCGACGATCCGAGCGTGCGCGAGGCGCTCGCGGATCTCGCGCGCCTCACGACGTTCCTCAAGGTGCTCGGAAGCTTCGCGCGCAACGATTGAGCGTCACGCGGGAACGAGGTTCAGGAGCAGGACCCAAAGCGCGAGCCCCGTCGTGAACAACAGGAAGCCCTGGCCGAGCATCGACTTCCAGTTCGTGAGCTCCTCGGGGACGTTGCGCGCCTGCAGGATCGGGCGGATCGCGAAGACGGAGGCGCCGAGGACGACGAGGCCGAGCAGCCACGCGCCGCCGAAGCGGTGCGCGAGGAACGCGAGCACCCCCGCGAGGAGCCCGAGCCCGGCGACGAGGAACGAGATGCGCGCCGCGCCGATCTCGCGCCGCATGAACGCGGCCTCGTCGAAGCGGATGCTCGCGAAGTCGAAGGCTGTCGCCTCGCCCTCTTCCTTGTCCTCGCGCTTCGGTTTGGCCACGCGCGCGGAAAGGGTATCGGGTTGAAGAACCTTCGGGCCGCCCGGCCGGGGAGGCGCGCGTCGCGCGGGGGCGCGCTTTCGAGCGACGGGCCGGTCAGAGCCCTCATGCGGGGCCCCCGGCCGACCGCCCTGACATGGCGCAGAAGCGAGGCAAGGGCGAACCCATGACCCTCTCGGACGCCGGACGCCTGGGCGGCGAGAAGCGGAAGCGCGAGCTCGGGGCCGAAGGCTATTCCAAGCTGGGTCAGAAGGGCGGAGAAGCGGTCAAGCGGAAGTACGGGCCCGATTTCTACTCGAAGATCGGCCACAAGGGCGGCGAGGTCCGCAAGGAGCAGCTCGGCACCGAGGGCTACGCGAAGCTCGGCCACAAGGGCGGCGAGAGCGTGAAGGAGCACTACGGGCCGGAGCACTTCTCGGAGATCGGCCGCAAGGGCGGCGAGACGGTCGCGCGCACGAAGGGGCCGGAGTTCTATTCGGAGATCGGCCGCAAGGGCGGCGAGGCGCGCGTCGAGCAGTCCCGCCGCGCCGAGGCGGCGCCTCCGCGGGCCGAAGCAGAGACCGCGGCGGAGGAAGAGGAGAAACCGCGCGAGGCCGAAGAGGAACCGTGATCACGCGGACGCGCCGCGGCGCAGCGGCTCGCAACCCTCGCAGTCGGAGTCCGCCGCCTCGACCTCGAGCGTGAGGTGCTCCAGGCGGTACTTCGGGGCGACGTCGCGGCGAATCCGGGCCGTGATCTCGGGTCCCCGCGCAGGGTCGTCCACCACCACGTGCGCGCTCATCGTGTCGACGCCCGCGGTGAGGCTCCAGACGTGCAGGTCGTGGACCTGGATCACGCCGGGAATCGCCGTGAGGTCCGCGCGCAGCCGGTTGGGGTCGACGCGGGCGGGCGCGCCCTCGAGGAGGATGTGGAGCGTCTCCCGCGTCAGTCGCAGCGCCCAGCGCACGATGAGGAAGGTCACGAAGAGCGTGATCGCCGGGTCGGCCCACGTCCACCCCTGGAACTTCACCGCGAGGCCCGCGACGACCGCGGCCGCGGAGCCCACGGCGTCGGAGAGGATGTGCAGCCTCGCGCCTTCGACGTTCAGGTTCGCGTGCGCCCCGCGCGAGAGGAAGAGCGCCATGCCCCCGTTCGCGACGAGCGTCACGAGGCCCACCGCGATGACGATGTCGCCGTCCACCTCGCCGGGCTCGAGGAGCCGGCGGGCGGCCTCGACGACGAGGACGGCCGAGATGACCCAGAGCCCGAGCGCGTTCACGAACGCGGCCACGATCTCGCTGCGCCGATAACCGAATGTCTTCTCGGCGGTCGCGGGACGCGCGGCGACGCTCACCGCGTACGCGGCGAGGAGGAGCGCCGCGAAATCGGTGGACGCGTGTCCCGCGTCGGAAAGGAGGACGAGCGAGTTCGCGAGGAACCCGGCCGCGGCCTCGATGACGATGATGAGGCCGGCGACGGTCGCGACAATCGCGAGCCGGCGGCGGTTCGACGCGACGTCGTCCGCGCGCGCGCCGTGGTCGTGGCCGTGGCCGTGCGCGCTCACGCGAGGCCATCGTCGCTCGTGGGCCTTAAGGGGCGCGGGTTCGACCGCCCAACCGGACCCGGACCCGACCCGGACCCGGACCCGACGCCCGGACCCGGACCCGGTCCCGGACCCGAC
>DATLGO010000093.1 GCA_035540375.1 Candidatus Thermoplasmatota archaeon | reverse complement strand
GGGGTGGGGCGAGGGGAGCGGCGCCGATGCGCTGGGACGCCCGGGGTTCCTGATAAAGGCTTGGCGCGCGCGGGTCGTCCGGGCCCGGGGGCCTCGTCTCCCTGGGGCCATGAGCGAAGGACTATCCCCCCGGGAAGGCGAGGTCAGGTCATGATCGGAGCCTTCGCCAAGATGCTCGGCGACCGCGACCGCGTGCTCGAAGTGGCCGCCGAGGAGAACGGGTCCCAGGTGAAGCTCACATCCCGGGGCGACGGCACGGGCCAGGTCACGTCCGTGAGCGACGCGCCGCCCGCGGCCTTCGTCGAAAAGATGGCCTACGACGGCGGCGACGTGTACGTCGTCCCGTTCCTCGAGGCCTTCCGCAGCTGGCTCCGCCGCAAGCCGCGGGCGTGAACGGGCCGCAAAGGACGGAAACATTGATGCGGACGGCGGTCCAAGCCGCCCCTCAGTCATGGAAACTTCCGCCCACCGGATCCCAGCGCACGGAAACGACCACACGCCGCGCCTCCGGGGGCGATGAATTGCCGACGCTCATCCGTCGGCTCGAAGGCTCGCTGGTCGAGGTGATGTTCGGAAAACCGATCGAGCCCGGCTCCTCGACCGCCGAGAAGCTCACCGAATTCGCCGCCGACCCCGCCGTCCACCTCATCATGGACGACGAGGACCGGATCACGGGTGTCCAATGCCAGGAGAAGGCGTACATCCGCTTCCTCCAGAGCGTCAACTCCTCGCGCGAAACCATCGCGGCCTTTCGCGCCGCCCTCGACGACTCGAAGAAGGCGTCGCGCGAGCGCATGCGCCGCTGATCACGCGGGCGGGAGCACGACGCGGAACACGGCGCCGCCTTCATCGCGGTTCCGCGCGGTGATGGTGCCTCGGTGGGCCTCCACGAGGCTTCGCGCGATGTACAATCCGATACCCGTGCCGGCGGCGCGCGAGCGCTCGCGGTCGGCCGTGCGCATGAAGGGTCGGAAGCTCGACTCCAGGAGGTCGGCGGGTATGCCGGGCCCCGTGTCCTCGACCTCGATCACGGCGCCGCCCGCCGCGTCCTTGGCGGCGCGGATCCTCACGCGCCCCTCGGCAGGAGTGAACTTGAGGGCGTTCACCACGAGGTTCTCGAGCACCTGCTGGATGCGATCGGGATCGAAGTGAGCCGTCAAGGTCGCGGGCGCGACCACTTCGAACGTGAGTTTGCGTTCCGCGGCAAGGGGCGCGTACATCTCCTCGATCGCCGCGAGCACCGTCACGAGATCGGCATTTCGGGGCGACACGAAGAGTCGCCCCTGCTCGATGCGGGCGACATCGAGGAAATCGCCGAGGAGGGCGCTCAGGCGCCGAGCCTGCGCATCGATCATGGTCAGCGCCCGCGACTGCTCGTCGGTCACGGGGCCACGACGTCCTTCCCTGAGAAGATGGATCTGAAGCAGGATCGGCGTCAAGGGGTTCTTCAGCTCGTGCGAAGCCATCGTGAGGACGCGGCTCTTCCACGCGCTTTCCCCTTCGAGCGTCTGGATCCTCAGCAATCGCTCCGCGGCGACCCGGCTCGCCTCCTCCGAGGCTCGCCTTGCCGTGACGTCCTCGACCATCGCGACCATGAACGGCTTGCGCGGCTCGGCGGGCAGCACGGGAGAAAGCGTGACGCGCGCCCATACGACGTGTCCATCGGGACGGAGGAATCGGGTTTCGACCGTCCTCGCCTCGCCGGGGTCGAGGAGAAGGCGACCGAGGAGACGACGGTCCCGTGATCGGTCGTCCGGATGGGTGAAATCGAAGAGGCTCCGGCCCACGATTTCCTCTGTGGACAAGAGCGCTTCGAAAGCCGGGTTCGCCTCCTCGATCCGGCCGGCGGGGTCGAGCGTCGCGATGCCGAGCGCCGAGCGGTTGAAGATCGCCCGAAACCGCGATTCCGATTCCGCGAGGGCGAGCTCGACGCGCTTGCGATCGGTGATGTCCTGGCAGACGCCGAGGAGCCGTTGGAGCCTGCCGCGGTCGTCGACGACCGCCTGCGCCCACGTGTGCAGGTAACGGATCTCGCCGTCCGATCGAAAGACGCGTTCGTCATGCGAGAACGGTTCATGGTCGCGGAAGACGGATTCCGTCGCCTCGATCACGCGTTGCCGATCGTCGGGATGGACTCTCGTCAGGTAGTCCTGATACGTCGGCGTATGCGTCGCGGGGTCCAGGCCATAGATTCGGTAGAGCTCGGGCGACCACGAGGCCACGGGCTGCGTGACGTCCCATTCCCACGTTCCGAGATGGGCGGTCCCCTCGGCGTCGCTCATGAGGCTCTCGCGGCGTCGCAGCCGCTCTTCTTCCCGCCGTCGACTCGTGACATCGAGCGTGCGCAGGATGATTCCGACGATCAGGTCTCCCTCCCGCACGGGATACGCCGACGCCTGGAACCATCGGGCCTCCGAGCCCACCTCGAGTTGCACGTCGAAGCTCCGTGCGAGTCCGGGGCTCAAGGCGTCCTGGATCGAGAGCGCGACGTCGTAGCGCGCTTCGCGCGGCACGAGATCGAGGAACCGCTTGCCCTCGACGTGTGCCACCGGACCCGCGGCGCGCCGCACGATGCCCTGGCGATCGAGCAGGAACATGGGGTCCGGGGCCTCGCGATGCAGGGCCGCGGCCTCGTCCCACTGGCGCTCGATCGTCCGCGCGACGGGGGTTGTGGCCTCCGCGATCCTTCCCAGGGGGGCGTCCATGATCCTTCGGCGAACCTTGGCGCATCCGGCGCTTAAGGCTTCCCGGCGTCTTCGCCGCCGAGGCGACCGAGCGCGCGGGCGACGCCTTCGCCCATCGCGGCGAGCCGGCGATCCAGGCTTTCGAAGTCGGTGCGGAGCTCGTTCACGTGGGAGAGGAGGCGCGCGCTCTCCTCGCCCATCGGCACGTCGCCGACGTCGGTTGCGGCCTCCGAGAGCGCCGCGTCGAGGCTCTGGAAATACGCGCGAAGCTCCGCAACCTCGGCCGCGAACGCGGCGCCGAGCTCCGTGACCGCGTCCGGCGCGCGCGGCGCCGAGGGCTTCGGCGCGGCCGCGTGG
>DATLGO010000092.1 GCA_035540375.1 Candidatus Thermoplasmatota archaeon | reverse complement strand
CCCTTCCCGAGGCCTCCGCTCCGTCTCCGCCCCTGGAGACGCGCGGGCGCGGCGGGGCGGGAATCGCGAGCGCGGGCGAAGCAAGGAGCGCGCCCCCGCGCGTCTCCAGGGGCGGAGACGGAGCGGAGGCCTCGGGAAGGGCGACCCCGGCCCCCTGGGGGCTCGCGGTATCGGACAGGGCGATCGTCGCCGCGCGCTCGTCCTCGACGCGGACCGAGACGGCCCCCACGCCCAGGCGGACGTCGGCGGCGGGCGCGTGCGCCTTGGTCCGGGCAAACCCGGAGTCGAACCACGCGGCGAGGCCCCGCGCCACGAGCGCGTCGCGCTCGCGCCTGAGCGGCGACCACGTGGCCTCGGACTCGGGGTCGTGGACGGCGCAGGCGCGCGAGGTCTCGGGAAGGTCCCAGCCGCAGAGGAGACGCGCGTGGAATCCCGTGGACTCGACGGCGTCGAGCCCTTCGCGCTTGACGCCCGCTTCCGTCGCGGCGGCGCCGTCGAGCGCGGGGTCGGTGAAGGCCGCCGTCGCGAGCGCCGCGGTGGGGTCGGCCCCGGGGGCCGCGACCGGCGAGGCCGCCGGCAGCGGATCGCCCGCGTCCGCTTCGGCCTCGAACGAGCGCGGCGGGAGGGCCCCGATGCCCGGATAGGTGTAATGGTGGCGTCCGCCCGCGCGGCAGTCGACCTCGACGGTCTGGCCGTCGAAGCCTGCGCAGAGGGGATACGTGTAGAGGGGGAGATGCGCGGCTCCGGCTGCGGGCGCGAGACCCGCAAGAGCGAGGAGCGCGGTCGCGAATAGGGCGCGCAGCCTGGAACCTCCCGGGTTCGGAGGCGGACTCGGGGACCTTAAAGGTTGGCTGGAACGAGCCTAACGCCGCTTCTTGCCGCTCAGTGCCGGAAGCAGCGCTGCCCGGTGAAGACCATCGCGAGGCCGTGCTCGTCGGCGCTCTTGATGACCTCGTCGTCGCGGATGCTGCCTCCGGGCTGCACGATGGCCGCGACGCCCGCGGCGGCGGCCTCGTCGACGCCGTCGCGGAACGGGAAGAACGCGTCGCTCGCCATGACGCTTCCCCGGATGCGGTCGCCGCCCTTCTGGACGGCGATGCGCGTCGCGTCGACGCGGGCGGTCTGCCCGCCGCCGATCGCGACCGTATGCTCCTCCTTCACGAACACGACGGAGTTGGAGCGCACGTGCCGGACCGCCTTGAAGGCGAAGAGCATGCTCCGCAGCTCCATCGAGGTCGGCTCGCGGCGCGTGACGACCTTCCAGTTCTTGATGTTCGGCTCGAGGATGTCGCGCTCCTGAACGACAAGCCCGCCGACGACGCTCCTGTACTGGAGGCCGCCCCAGCGTCCGCGCGTCTGGAGCCCGCGCACCTCGACGAGGCGCAGGTTCTTCTTGCGCATGAGCCGCTCGAGCGCGGCGGCGGAGAAGGATGGGGCCACGATCACCTCGAGGAACAGGTCCCCGATCGCCTCCGCGGTCTCCTCGTCGACCTCGCGATTGAACGCGATGACGCCCCCGAAGGGCGAGTAGGTGTCGCAGGCGAAGGCGAGCCGGAACGCGTCGGATGCGGTCGCGGCCGAGGCCATGCCGCAGGGCGTCGCGTGCTTGATGATGACGCAGCTCGGACGATCGAAGTCCTTCACGGCCTCGAGGGCGGTGTCCGCGTCCACGATGTTGTTGTAGCTCAGCTCCTTGCCGTGGAGCTGCTTGCCGTTCACGATGGACGGCTCCTGGGTGGGCTTGCCCGCGTAGAACGCGGCGGCCTGGTGCGAGTTCTCGCCGTATCGGAGGTCCTGGACCTTCGTGAAGGAGAGGTTCAGCGAGGGCGGGAAGTCGTCGGAGAGGACGTGGTGCCGGAAGTACTGGTCGATGATGGTGTCGTAGCGCGCCGTGTGCGCGAACGCTTCCGCCGCGAGGCGCTGTCGAAGCGCGAAGTCGACGGATCCGGATTCGTACGCGGCCGCGACCCGCTCGTACTGCGTCGGGTCCGTGACGACCGTCACGTGGGGGAAGTTCTTCGCGGCCGCCCGCACGAGGGAGGGGCCGCCGATGTCGATCTCCTCCAGGACGCGTTCGAGCGGGAGGCCCTTCGCGACGGCCTCCTCGAACTTGTAGAGGTTCACGACCACGAGGTCGATCGGGTGGATGTCGTGACGGGCGAGCGCCGACATGTGGTCCTCCTTCTCCCGGAGGGCCAGGATGCCGGCGTGCACCCGGGGGTGCATCGTCTTCACGCGGCCTTCGAGCATCTCGGGGAAACCGGTGACGGTCGAGACGTCGCGGACGGGGAGGCCGGATTCGCGCAGCACGCGGGCCGTGCCGCCCGTCGAGACGAAGTCCGCCCCGCACTTCGCGAGACGCCTGGAGAAGTCGATGAGGCCCGTCTTGTCCGAAACGGAGACCAGCGCGGTGAAACCCACGGCCTTACCCAGGCCCTATTCGCCCCCGCGTCATAAAGGGTGCGGCGCGCGTCGCGTCCCCGGGCCCCCGGCCGCCGCGCGCCCACGGAACCAGCCGATACTATTTATGGCGCGACAGTCCCTGAATTGCTTGTATGGTGCAAGGGGCTCCCTCCGCCACGCCCGCCCTCGCCGCGGAGGGGAGCGCCGCCCCCGTCACGGTCGCGAAACGCGATTGGGTCGCGTGGTACGAGGACCTCGACGAACGCGAGCGTCGAGAGATCCGCGACCGGCTCCTCACCATGACGCCCGACGACGTCCGAGAGGACGCCGAGGCGCGCACGTTCTTCTTCTTCCACGTCGACGACCTCGTCGAGGAAGCGCCCCCCGGGACGCGAAGGCTCACGGAGCTGCACAACATCGTCTCGACCCTCCGCGGTCGCGAGGGCAGCGCGGACGACCGCCGCAAGGCGGTGCACTTCATGCTCGCCGAGTATCAGGCTTATCTCCGGGACAATCCCTTCGTCGCGTAGGATGATCGACCCGCGCGAAGCGCGCCGCCTGAATCGCGCCTACTGGGACGCGATCGCCGAAGCCTACCAGCGCGAGAACGCGACCGACCTCGAGGACGCGCTCCGGTGGGGTCCGGGCCTCGCAGGCGAGGAGACGCTCCGCGCGCTCGGACCCGAGGGCGTTCGCGGGAAAGAGGTTCTGGAGCTCGGATGCGGAGGCGGCCAGGGCGCCGTCTGGGCGGCCCGCGCGGGCGCGCGCCGCGTCGTCGGCGTCGACCTCTCCCCTGCGCAGCTCGCCCACGCCCGCGAGCACGCGGCGTCGCGGGGCGTCGCGGTCGAATGGCGCGAAGGGACGCTCGAGGACCTCGCCTTCGCGCCCGACGCGAGCTTCGACGTCGTGTTCAGCGCGTTCGCGATGGGCTTCGTGCCCGACGCCGCGAAGGCCTTCCGCGAGGCGCACCGCGTCCTGAGGCCCGGCGGCGTGTTCGCCTTCTCGTGGTCCTCGCCCGCGTTCGAACGCACGACGCTCACAGCGGACGGAATGCTCATCGTGACGCGATCTTGGTTCGACCGCGCGCCCTTCACGGAGGCCGACGACGCGGGCCGCACGGTCGAGTATCCCCGCACGCACGGCGAGTGGCTCGCGCTCCTCGTCGATGCGGGCTTCGCGGTGGAAGCGCTCCTCGAGCCCGCCCCCGAAAAGGAGTCCACATGGCGCGCCTCGCATCCGCTCGCGAAGACATCCATGGTGCCTGCGGCGTCCATCTGGCGCGCGCGAAAGCCTACTCGCGATAATCGAAGCTGACCGTCGCCGAGGCCGACGAGCCGGGCTCCGGCGGCGGCGGGCCTCGGAGATCCTTGAGGCGCAGGCTCTCGACCGCGAGGCCGCGCGCCGCGAGCAGGCGCGACATGCCGTCCACGTGGCCGTCGCCCACGACGGCGACGATGGTGGGGAAGCGTTCGGCGGCCTTCACGAGCTCGTTCGCCATGTGCGCGTTGCGCTCGTCGAGGAGCACGCGCTTCACGGTGGGGAACTTCTCGCCCAGGGCTTCGAAGTAGGCCGCGTAGTCGGCTTCCATCTCGCGCACCTGCTCGTCGACCGCCTTCGATCGTATGAACGCGCTCGCGAGGATGCTGCCGATCCCGCGCATCTTCTCGCCGAAGGTCATCTCCTGCCTGAGGCGCGCGAACGTGCGCTGCGCGTCCGCGTCGATGAGCGCCACCGGGACGCCGATCTCCTCGGCCGCTTCGCTCGCCGCGAGCATCTCGTCCCCCGGGCGGATGCCCGCGTCCTTCGCGAGACGCTCCTGGAAATCGGCAAGCATCTGGTAGACGAACGGGGCCTTGCGGCGCGGCATGTGCGGGTTGCGCAGCGCCTGGAAGCGGTTCGGATCGAGCTCGAGCGCGACCACGGCCGGCTGCCGCTTCCGGATCTCGTCCTTCACCCGCGCGCGCAGGTTGAAGACGTGCCCCGTCCCGAGGAGGGTGATCACGGGCCTCCGAAGGCGGGGCGGGTATATGTCGCTTGAGACGTCGGCCGATCGGCTCATGGCCGAGGCGGCCGATCCACGTTCCATGCGCTACGCGGCGTACGATCGGCTCGCCGGCCGTCCCAACGTCATCGTCGACGGCGCCGCGACCGACGGCACCCTGCTCGTCCTGTCGCACTGGCCGGCTTCGGGAACGCCGCCCGCGCTCAAGGCCGACACGAGCGCGGAGATCGCGCTCCGGTGGCTCGCGGTGCCCGAGATCGCGCCCGAGGGCCTCGAAGCGGAGTTCGTCTCGAACAACCATTTCGACGAGGACGGGCTCCTCGGCATCTGGGCGATCCTGAACCGGACCGAGGCGTTCGCGCACGCGGAGCGCGTCGTGCTCGCCTCGCGCGCGGGCGACTTCGGCACGATCGAGGAGGGCCAGGAGGACGCTGGCAGGATCGCGTTCGCGATCGCCGCGCGCGCCAGACGGGCGGAAGGCGATCCGTACGCGGCGCTCCTCCCGGGCCTCGGCGACCTCGTTGCGCATCCCGAGCGCCACGCCGCCGACTGGGGCCCGGCCTTCGAGCGTTTCGAGTCCGACCGGGCCCGGATCCGCGCCGGGGAGGTCGCGCTCGAGGAGCGTCCGGACCTCGACCTCGCGATCGTGCGTTCATCGCGCCCCGTCGATCCGAACGCGGTGCATTCGGCGACGAAGCGCCTGCGCATCCTCACGCTCGAAGGCGAGGGCCTCTGGCGACTCGCGTATCGCTACGAGACGTGGGTCGAGATCGTGAGCCGCCGCGTCGCGCCGCGCCTCGACGTATCGGCGGCGATCCCGAGGCTCCAGGCGATCGAGCGCGCGCCGGGCCGCTGGGTCTTCGACGGCGTCGCCGACCTCGTCCCGGCGCTGCGCTTCGAGGATGCGGGCGGCGAGCCCGCGCCGAGCGCCATCCCGGCCGACGCCTTCGTCTCGATCGTGGAGGAGACGCTCGCGGAAGCGGCCCGCGATCCGGCCCTCGCGTGGCGGCCCGGCGACGTCAGCTGAACGCGAGGATGGGCGCGAGCGCCTTCGCGGCCTCGGGGTCGTCGAGCGCGGCCTCGACCTCCGCCAAGGAGCGGAAGGGGCGCTTGAGCGAAAGCCGCACCGCGCGCTTCTTCCCGATGCCGGGGAGCGCCTCAAGCTGGCGCAGGTTCGCGCGGTTGACGTCGAAGGGCACCGCGACACCCGTGAGGCTGCGGTAGCCGTAGTCCGTGACGGCGATGTCGTGCCAGCGGTCGAGCGGCACCTCGTAAGGGACCCCCACGAGCATCGCGTACGTGCCGATCGGCCGGCCGAACGTGTTCTTGCCGTCGCGCTGCTCCGCGTACACGCGCCGGAGGAGCGTGCCGGGCGGGAACATCTCGCGGAGCATCGGCCGGTCGATCTCGTGGCGCACGAACTCCTTGAAGCGGAGGAAGCGCCCCTGGTCGACCTTCACCTCCTCGCCGTTCACGACGACCTTGCGGATGTTGATGCGGCGCGACCAGAGGCCGCGCGCGCGGTACTCCTTCAGGAACGCCTCGTTGAGGTCGAACGTCGCGAGCGTCTCGCCCGGAAGGCCCGCGAGGAAGTTGAGGCCCGGGAGGAACGCGGGGAAGCCGTTCGCCCCGCGCACGCGTCCGCGGCGGTTCAGGATCTCGGCCGCGAGGAGGACCGTCTCCGCGTCCGCGTTCAGGTTGTTCGCCTCCTTCACGCGCGGGTCGGCGGATTCGAGCCCGAAGGCCGCGATGTTGCCGTCCGTCATGTGCTCGACGACAAGCTTCGTGACCACGTCGCTTTCCTCGGGATTCGCCGCGACGACGGCGGGGTCCACGTTGTCGAGGTGGAGCGTGTGCATGTCGGGGACCGCCTTGCGGACGCCGACCAGGAGCCTCTCGATCGCCTCCGGGTTCGGCGCGGGCGTGGGCGTTTCGCCCAGCTCGCGAGAATGGATCGAGTAGAAGCACGCCTGCCCGCCGATGCGAAAGCTCGCGCCGCCCTCGCGGCCGAGGGCCGCGACCTCGGCGACGACGTCCTCGATGGGCCGGAACTGGGGCTTGCCCTCCTTCGGCTCCATGCAGAACGCGCAGCCGCCGTTCACGTACCGCACGCAGCCGTGGTACGTGTCCACCTCGAGGGTGAGCGGGTGCGGCCAGTCGGGGTGGTCGCGGATGACGAACGCGCCCCGCACGGACCAGTCGGCCCATTCCGCGAGCGTGCGCTTGCGGTTGATGCCGGGGCCGCGCGACGTGACCGCGCCCGTGAGGAGGTCGTGCACGAGCGCGTCCGCGTGGAGCATCGCGCGGTAGTTGAACACGCGGTCGAGCTCGCCGCGGCCCGCGGGCGGGAGGCCGCCGCCGCGGCCGAAGCCGTAGAGCGCGCTCGATCCCGCGAGCACGCTCGTCGCGGGCGTTGAGGCGACGATCCGCTGCGCCTCGTTCCAGGAGACGGGCGTGCCGCGCAGGTACTTGCCGGGCACGAGCGCGCCCGCGACCATCACGAGCCAATCGGCGGTCCGGAGGAGGTCGGTCTTCGGCGACCCGCGCCGGTACTCGTCGATCGTGAGGTAGCGCACCTCGGCCTCGGGGTGCGCGGCGCGCGCGGCGCCCGCGACGTAGCGGGCGTGCGGGCTGAGGTACGGCGGCACGCCGAAGTTGGCGGGCTCGTCCACGTACCCGTCGAAGACGACGAGGCGGGGCGCGCGCGTCACGTCCCACGGGACGCCCGCCCCCCTGATGAAGGTGACCCCTCAGAAGCGCGCGGGACGGTATCGCAGGACCGCCGTCGCGAGCGCAAGGAGGCGCGTCGCGCGGCGCTCGTCCTCGGCCAGGGCCTCGGCGACCCAGACGTCCTGCGCGCCCGCGAGGCCCGTCCCGCGCATCGCGCCGAAAACGGCGACGGCCGCGGCGTCGGGGTCGGGCTTCGCGAGGAGGCGAGCGTGCGGGCGGTCGGGCGGGTCCGGCCGCGCGAGGTGGAGTCCGTCGAGCGGCCAGAGGCCATCGACCCCGGCGGCGCGCGCCTCGAGCCACGCGCGGCCGGCGGCGTCGGCGAACGCGAGTCGTCCGCGCTCGAAGCGGCCCTTGAGCTTCGCCTCGGAGTCCTCGTACGCGAAGCGGCGCCAGCCGACGCGCGTTACGCGGCCGAGGAGGCGTTCCTCGCGCACGATCTGGTACGCAGGCCAGAAGAGCGACGGCTGCTCGACGGTGAAGAGCACGCCCGCGCCTTCCTGCGCGGGGTCGGGGCTCGCCCGCCGGCGAGGCATCAAAGCCTCACTGGCCGGGCTTCTTCTGCAGGACGCGCACGTTGTCGCCGCGCACCGTGACGGGGATGGGGACCATGGCCTCGAAGAGCTCGACCGTGATCTCCTCCTTCGACTCGTCGATGCGCTGCACGCGGGCCTTCTCGCCCTTGAACGGGCCGGCGATGAGCTCCACGATGTCGCCTTCAGCAATGCCCGCGACGGAGGGCTTCGGCGTGAGGAAGTGCTCGACCTCGGAAAGCTGCGTCTCGCCGCCCACGAGGCCGCGGGCGTGCGGGATGCCCTTCACGAACTTCTCGAGGGCCTCGCGGTCCTCGGCCTCGACGAGCACGTACCCGCGCAGCTCCGCGGGCGATAGGATGGCGAGGATGCCCGTCTTGTTGCGCATGGCCTTGCCGGTGAGCATCTGGGCCACGGTCTTCTCCTGGTTGATCGTGGTCTTGAGGGCGTAGATGCCGCCCTTCTGCGCGACGGGAGACTTTTGAACGTCGGCCATGGATAGCCCAACCTAAGGCGATTGAGCCCCCATCGGGGTTCCCCTAGTTAAGTGCATCGGGGGCTAGGCATCCGACCACGCAAGGGCTGCGGTCGCCGTCGCGATGGCCCCCGAATCGGCCCTCACGCCCCAGGCGACGAGGCCGCCCTGCGGGCTCGCGGCGACGCCCATGTAGTCGAACGCCGCCCCGGGATCGGCCGTGCGGTTGGAGACCTGGAAGGCGTTTCCGCCGGGGAAGCCGTCGATGAGCGGCACGACCCAGAGCGCCATCTTCTCCGGGGCGTCGGCGCCGCGATAGGTCGCGAGGACGCCGAGGCCCGTGGCGGGGTCCACGGCGAGCGCGGGGAGCCGGCGCTCCGTCGCGCCGGAGACGGGCGCGGGGACCGGGTCGCCCCAGGTGAGGCCGCCGTCGCGGCTTGCGCGCACCACAAGGTCCTCGTTCCCGCCGCCGACGCTTTGCGCAAGGACCGCGTGGAGCGCGGTTCCCGAGCGCCAGAGCGCGACGGGGACGGGCTGCTGGGTCGGCGGGCCGGACGGGCCGAGGTTCGCGGGCCCTGACCACGTCGCGCCGCCGTCGGCGCTGCGCAGGAGCGCGTGGTCGCCCGTGCGCGTGTTGCGGAAGGTGAGGAGCACGACGTTGTCGAGGGCGGCGGCCGTGACGCCGTAGTGACCGGTCGCAATCGTGGCCGGCTCGCTCCACGTCGCGCCGTGGTCGGTCGAGCGCGCGGCGCGGACGTCGTAGGCCATGTTCGAGATGTGGGACCAGATGAGGTGGATCGTTCCGGTCGCGGGGTCGACCGCGATCGTCTCGCGGTCGTTGTAGCCGCCGAGCGGGCCCTTGCCCTGCGGCGTGAGCGTGAAGAACCCGACACCGCGGTCGACGACGGCGCCTTCCTTCCAGGTGACGCCGCCGTCCGACGAGCGCCACACCACGAGGTCGAGCGCGTTCGCGAAGACGGGCGCGTTCGCGCACTGCCACGCGGGTACGACGCAAAGCGTCGGGTTCGCGCGGCCCACGAGGCTCGCGAGGACGACGCTCCCGTCGTTCGCGAACGCGACCATCGTGTCGGCCGCGAAATCGTACGACGCGAACGAAGACGCCGGCGCGTTGGGCCCGCCGGGCGGAACGGACGTCATCCACGTCGCCCCGCCGTCGCGCGTGACCGCGGCCGCAAGCCATGGGTGCGCGACGCCCGCGCTCCCGTCCGCGGGGCCGCGGTGGAAGCTCATCGCGGCGACGACCGCGTGGTCGGGGTTCGCGGGGTTGATCGCGACCCACGGCTCGGCGCCCATCGCGAGCGCCTCGACCTCGCACGGCGCGAAGCGGCATGCAAGCGCCGGGGCCGCGCGCGAAAGCGCGGGCGGGGACGTTGGCGTCGTCGGGAGCGTGGGCCCCGAGGGCGGCGGCGCCGGGTCCCACGGCGCGTCGCCGGCCGTGTCGTTGAGGGCCGCGGGCTTTGGCGCGCCGAGGCAGCCTGCGGCGAGGACCGCGAACGCGGCAAGGAGCGTGACCGCGCGGGGGAGCATCGACGCGGGACCGGCGTGGCCTCTATAAATCCGCTGTGGCGCGGGCCTTGATCGGCTCAATCCGCGACGGCGTAGTAGTACTCGCCCTGGGCGCGCTGCTCGCGGTCGAGACGCGAGCCTTCCTTGTTGACGCGCGGCCGGAGGGTCTCGCGGTCGCGGCGGAAGGTGATGCCGACGTTCGCGAGGAACTTGTTCATGCCTTCGTGGAGCGAGAACGGCCCGTCGCCGCGGCCCGCCTTTCCGGGTTCGCCGCCGAAGACCATGATGGAGTCCGCGATGACGTCCATGAAGTAGACGTCGTGGTCGACGACGAGCGCGCTCCGCCCGCGGTTCTCCATGACGCGGCGGATCACCTTCGCGGCGATCATGCGCTGGTCGACGTCGAGGTAGGCCGACGGCTCGTCGATGAGGTAGAGCTCGGCTTCCTGCGCGAGGGCGAGCGCGATCGCGACGCGCTGCAGCTCGCCGCCGGAAAGCTGCGAGACGATCTTGTTCTCGAGCCGCTTGATGCCGAGCGGGTGCACGATCTCGTTCTGGAAGAAGCTCGTGTCGTACGCGCCGCCGAGCTTCGTGAAGAAGAGGTTCTGGACGGTGTCGTTGAAGTCGCTCTTGAGATACTGCGGCTTGTAGGCGACCTTCGCGGTCGTCTCGACCTCGCCCTTCGTGGGCTTCTCGACGCCCGCGAGCATCTTGACGAACGTCGTCTTGCCCGTGCCGTTCGGGCCCACGATGCCGACGACCTCGCCCTGCTTGATGCCGCCCTCGCCCGTCGCGAGCGTGAAGGCCCCCTGGGTCTTCTCGAGCGGCGGGAACTCGACGACCGGGGAACCCCTCCACTCGTGGCGGGGCGGGTGCTCCTCGAACTCGATCACCGTGTCGCGGAAGCGGACGTTCTCCTCCTTCATGTAGCCGCCCAGGTACACGTTGATCGCGGTGCGCACGGGCCGCGGGAGCGCGACGACGCCGTACGCGCCCTCCTTCCCGTAGAGGATGTGGACGTTGTCCGCAAGGAAGTCGAGCACCGCCATGTCGTGCTCGATCACGACGACCGCCTTGCCGCGCTCCTCCGCGAGCTTGCGGATGTAGCGCGCGATGCGGAGGCGCTGGTGGATGTCGAGGTACGACGAGGGCTCGTCGATGAAGTAGACGTCCGCCTCGCGGATGAGCGCGCCCGCGATCGCGGTGCGCTGCAGCTCGCCGCCCGAGAGCTTGGAGATCTCGCGGTCGAGCACGCCCCCGAGGTCGAAGGCCTCGACGATCTCGTCGAAGCGGTGCATCCCGGCGGCGCCCGCCGCGGACTTGAGGAGGTCGCGCACGACGCCCGTCACGGCTTTGGGGATCAGGTCGACGTACTGCGGCTTCACGACGGACCTGATCTCGCCCTTCGCGACGCGCGCGAGATAGTCGCCGAGCTCCGTCCCCGCGTAGCGCTTGAGCGCCGGCTCCCACGACGGCGCGTGCTCGTGGTCGCCGAGGTTCGGGATCTCCTGGCCGGAGAGGATCTTGATCGTCGTCGACTTGCCGATGCCGTTCGGACCGAGGAGGCCGACGACCTCGCCCGCGCGGGGCACGGGGAGACGGAAGAGGGTGAAGCCGTTCTCCCCGTAGCGGTGCATGAGGTCATGGTCGAGCCGCTCGGGGAGGTTGATGATGTGGATCGCGTCGAATGGGCACTTGTTCACGCAGATGCCGCAGCCGACGCACAGCTCCTCGCTGATGAGGGCCTTGCCGCCGGGACCCTTGTCGGTGATGCATTCCGTGATGCCCTGTCGGACCACCGGGCAGAAGTTGATGCACTCGTACTGGCACTTCTTCGGCTGGCAGCGGTCCTTCTCGACGATCGCGATCCTCATGGGGGGTCCGGGTCGTGCGCGGATGGGGGCGTGCCGGACTTATACGTTGCGCCCCGTCTCCCCGGGCGCGAACGGACGGTCGCGGCCGACCTCCGGTCGCCCGCGGTCGAACGTCACCTCCGCAAGCGCAACGCCTCCGCAGGCGGCGCATCGCGCGGTCCGGAATCCCGTGTTCACCGTGATGCCTCCGCAGCTTCCGCACTGGAGGCGAACGCCCGGGCTGACGAGCGGGCGGCGGTTCGACCAGAAGGCTAGACTTGTGAAAGGAAGTCGGCCCCAACGCATGACGGTCCATCCTGGGACGGGTCCCGCATAACCGTTGTCCGACGACCCTCGAATGACAGGCACGAGTCCCCACACCCTCCCGGACAGGGGGGGAGGCCCGGGCGACGCTCGGCCGCCCGGGAGGTCCGGGCCTTCAGTCGCGGACGCCTTCTTCGAGCACGCTGAAGACCGCCTCGCCCTCGGGCAGGTGGGGCGAGTCGATGAGGCGCGCGACGCGCTTGTTGCCCTTGCTCTTGCGGAGGTAGATGCGGAACGTCGCGGTGTGGCCCACGACGTGGCCTCCGACCGGGCGCGTCGGGTCGCCGAAGAAGGCATCGGGCTTCGCGTGCACCTGGTTGGTGACCGCGATCGCGGCGTTGTTGAGATCGCCGAACCGCAGGATGTTGTGCATGAAGGTGTTGAGCTTGCCCTGCCGGTCCGCGAGCGTGCCGCGGCCGACGTACTCCGCGCGGAAGTGCGCCGTGAGCGAGTCGACGATGAGGAGGCGGATCGGACGCGTCTTCGCGAGCTCCGAGGCCTTGTCGACGAGCAGGATCTGGTGGTGGCTGTTGAAGGCGCGCGCGACGTGGATGCGCGAGAGGACCTCCTTCGGATTCATCTCGAGGCCCTCGGCCATCTGCGTGATGCGCTCGGGGCGGAAGGTGTTCTCGGTGTCGATGATGACGACCTCGCCGTCGAGGCCGCCTTCGTCCTTCGGGCGCTGCACGTTCACGGCGAGCTGGTGCATGATCTGCGTCTTGCCCGAGCCGAATTCGCCGTAGAACTCGGTGATGCTCTGCGTCTCGATGCCGCCTCCCAGAAGCTCGTCGAGCGCTTTCGCGCCCGTCGTGAGCTTGCCGACGGTCTCGCGCCGTTCGGCGATCTTGTCGCCGGTCTCGAAGCCGCCGACGTCCGCGGCCTGGCGCGCGGCCTGGATGATCTTCACCGCGACGGCCTCGCCGAGGTCCGCGGCCTCCGAGAGGTCGGACGGCGACGCGACGGCGATGGACATGAGATCCGTGTAGCCCGCTTCGCGGAGCTTGTCCGCGGTGGCCGGGCCGACCCCGGGCAGGTTGGTGATGTCCTCGTCTTCCTTCTGAGCCGTCTGCGCCATCTTCGCCACGTCCACGGCGACGGCCGCGCGCCCCTATCAACGGGAGGCCCACGCGGCCGAAACTACTCGCCGCGCTTCCCTACTCCGGCGGCGGTGATGAACATTCTCCTGACGGCACGCGGAACGGATCGGTCCGCGCGGCGACCTTGAGCCCGTCCCGCGCCGGTCCCGTGCTCGAGAGGAGGTCCGCCGCGATATCGAAAGGTTCCACCCGCAGCAGGCGAAACGGGCCTCGAAGCACGTTCGCCGCCGCCGGTCCCAAACCCTTATGCGAGTCGCCATCCTTCGTGCCTCCCGGCAGGCCGGGATGCGTGCTCGCGTCCTTCGCGCCCGTCGTCCGGCGGTCGGAGCCGGGACGTCGGGAGGGCGGCGGACGGTGGATCGCTCTACATCCGTTTCACGGGTTAGGCTGTCCTCTGCATCGTTCCGGTCTGTGGTCAGCCCCAATAGATTGTGAAAAAAAGCGAAAGGCTTATCGCCAGTCGCTTTCTTACCACAATGGGTTGTGGTCATGCGGCCCCCTTTCCACGAGGGGTGACCGTCCTCCTCCAGCCAGCCAGAGAGCCTTAGCATGAAGTGTCCCTATTGCGCGTGCCAAGACACCCGCGTCATCGACTCCCGCGAGACGACCGATCTCGCGGCCGTCCGACGCCGTCGGCAGTGCGTGGCCTGCTCCAAGCGGTTCACGACCTACGAGCGGGTGGAGCGCGCGGAGATCAAGATTCTCAAGCGGGACGGCCGGGTGGAGGATTTCGACCGCGACAAGCTCGAAGTGGGCATCCTGAAAGCCTGCGAGAAGCGCCCCACGCCGCGCGCCGAGATCACCCGCCTCCTCGACGAGGTCGAGGAGGAGCTGCGGGCGACCGACGAGGCGGAGATCGAGAGCGTGCGGATCGGCGAGCTGGTCCTCCGGAAGCTGCAACGCCTGGACGAGGTGGCGTACCTTCGGTTCGCCTCCGTCTACAAGGCCTTCCGCGACGGCTCGCACTTCGAGAAGGAGCTGAAAACGCTTCGCCAGGAGAAACTCTAGGAGGGAGAGAAGGGTGGCACCCGAAACGAAATTCATGACGGAACGGCGCCGGGAGGCGCTGAGCGGAGAAGCGCCCCCGCGCTTGACGGACAACGCGATCAAGGTCCTCGAGCGCCGGTATCTTGCGAAGGACGAGTCGGCGAAGGTCGTCGAGAACCCGCAGGAGATGTTCTGGCGCATCGCCGAGAACATCGCGCAGGCCGAGCGGCGCTACGGCGCGGACGAGGCGCGCGTCACGGCGACGGCGAAGGCGTTCTACCGCCTCATGGTCAACCCGCGCACGGGCCAGCCGGACTTCCTGCCGAACAGCCCCACGATCATGAACGCGGGCCGTGAGCTCCAGCAGCTCAGCGCGTGCTTCGTGCTGCCGGTGCCGGACTCGATCGACGGCATCTTCGAAGCCGTGAAGCAGCAGGCCATGATCCACAAGACGGGCGGCGGCACGGGCTTCTCCTTCTCGCGCCTGCGCCCCAAGAACGACATCGTGCGCACGACGGCCGGCGTGGCCTCGGGCCCGATCTCGTTCATGAAGATCTTCAACACGGCGACCGAGCAGATCAAGCAGGGCGGCACGCGCCGCGGCGCCAACATGGCGATCCTCCGCGTCGACCACCCCGACATCCTCGAGTTCATCGACATGAAGATGGACCTCAAGGAGATGACGAACTTCAACGTCTCCGTCGCGGTCACGGACAAGTTCATGCAGGCGTGGGAGCGCGGCGAGAAGTACGACCTCGTCCACCCCAAGACGCGCGTCCCGACGGGCCAGAAGCTCGACGCGCGCGAGGTCATGGACAAGATCGCGCACAACGCGTGGATCTCCGGCGAGCCCGGCCTGTTCTACATCGACCGCGCGAACGCCGTGAACCCGGTCCCGCACGTCGCGGAGATCGAGGCCACGAACCCGTGCGGCGAGCAGGACCTCATGCCGTACGACTCGTGCAACCTCGGATCGATCGTCCTCGACAACCACCTCGTCGAGGTCCGCCCCGGCAAGTACGAGATCGACTGGTCGAAGCTGCGCGAGTCGGTGCACACGTCGATCCGCTTCCTCGACAACGTCATCGACATGAACAACTACCCGCTCAAGGAGATCGAGGAGATGTCGAAGGGGACGCGCCGCGTCGGCCTCGGCATCATGGGCTTCGCCCGCCTCCTCTTCAAGCTGGAAGTCCCGTACGACTCCGAGCAGGGCCTCGACGTCGCGCGGCAGCTCATGAAGTTCATCCAGGACGAATCGGTCAAGGCGAGCGAGCACCTCGCGAAGGAGCGCGGACCCTATGGCTTCTGGGAGGGCTCCCGCCACCAGCAGGCCGGCGTTACGCCCCGCCGCAACGCGTACCTCACGACGATCGCGCCCACGGGCACGATCTCGATGATCGCGGACACGAGCGGCGGCTGCGAGCCCGAGTTCTCGCTCATCTGGTACAAGAACGTCATGGACGGCACGCACCTCCCCTACGTCCTCAGCTACTTCGAGGACGTCGCGCGCCGCGAGGGCTTCTGGTACGCGGGCCTCATGGACGACGTGCTCAAGAACAAGGGCTCGGCCCGCGGCCTCGCGAAGGTTCCGCAGAAGTGGCAGCAGATCTTCGCGACCGCGATGGACATCACGCCCGAGTGGCACGTGAAGATGCAGGCCGCCTTCCAGCAGAACATCGACGCGCAGGTGTCGAAGACGATCAACCTCCCCCGCGAGGCGACGGAGGACGACGTCAAGAAGGCCTACCTCATGTCGTTCAAGCTCGGCTGCCGCGGCATCACGGTGTACCGCGACGGGAGCCGCCAGGACCAGGTCATGAACCTCGGCGTCAGCGACAAGGGCAAGGCGACGGCGACCGCCGAGCGCACGAGCGCCGGCAAGGAGACCGTGGGCGCGACGCCCGCCGGTCTCGCGGTCCTCAAGCCCCGCGCGCGCCCCGACGTCGTGGTCGGCACCACGCAGAAGATCGAGACCGGCTACGGCTCGCTCTACGTGACCATCAACGAGGACGAGCACGGCATCTTCGAGGTCTTCGCCACGCTCGGCAAGTCCGGCGGCTACACGTCCTCCTTCACGGAGGGCCTCGCCCGCCTCGCCTCGCTCGCCCTCCGCAGCGGCATCGCCGCGGACGACGTCGCGAAGCAGCTCGAGGGCATCCGCAGCCCGAAGATCGGCTTCGAC
>DATLGO010000091.1 GCA_035540375.1 Candidatus Thermoplasmatota archaeon | reverse complement strand
ACATGGGGCAGGTGGACTGTCACCTGCTTTCACGGCGCCGGAGCAGGTGACAGTCCACGTGCGCCGTTACCTGTCCTGTCGCATTCAAGACCCCTTTCCGTCGCTCCCGCCGCCCGCTCAGCGCACGCGCGACACCGCGAGCCCGTCGCCCACCGGGAGCACCGCCGTGCGGAGCCGCGGGTGGGCGAGCGCCGCTTTCACATATTGCCGGAGCCCCTCGGTGTCGGCGTCGCGCGCGCGGTCGTCGGCGACCTTGCCGCTCCAGAGGACGTTGTCGGCGACGACGAGGCCTCCGGGCCTGAGGAGCCTCAGCGCGTGGCCGAGGTAGTCGAGGTATTCCTCCTTCGCGGCGTCGAGGAACACCAGATCGTAGCTCGCGTCGGGAAGCGTCGGCAGCACGTCGAGCGCGAGGCCGCGGTGGACGGTCGCGCGCTTTTCGTACCCCGCTTCCGCGAAGTGCGCGAGGGCGCGCTCGGCGAACGCGTCCTCCATCTCGATGGTTTCGAGGCGTCCTTCGGGCCCGAGCCCGTCGAGGATCCAGAGCCCGCTGTAGCCGAGGAGGCATCCGACCTCGAGTGCCCGCCCTCCGGGCGCAAGCGCGGCGAGGAGCGCGAGGACGGGCCCGGATTCGCGCAAGACGTTGGGAAGCTCCTCGGCTTCGCATTCGGCGCGGATCCGCTGCTGAAGCGGTGACTCGCGTACCGTGGAACGGACGTATGCGAGGACCTTCGGAGCCGTGAACGCTTCCGCGCCCATGCGTGCGGGACGGGGGCCGCGCGGTATGGGGTTTGCGGCGCCCCGGTCGGCTGGCAAAGCGCCTTCCCCGCCGTTGATCACGCCCCGGACGCAAGAGAACCGGCGCGAATCGGCCTCGAGACCCCAAGGTTTAGGTAGCGGGGTGGACTAGCGGAGCGTCCCATGCGGCCGACGCACGAGAACATGGAAATCGTGTTCCTCGGCACCGGAGGCTCCTGGCCGACGGTGGAACGCAACGTGGCCGCCGTGGCCGTCAAGCGCGGCTCGGAGGTCCTGCTCTTCGATTGCGGCGAGGGCACGCAGCGCCAGTTCCAGCGCAGCCGCCTTTCCTACATGCAGGTGCGCGCGATCTTCATCACGCACCTGCATGCGGACCATTTCCTCGGCGTCACGGGGCTTGTGCAGACGATGCGCCTTAACGAGCGCCGCGAGCCGCTCGACATCTACGGCCCGCCCGGCACGAAGGATCTCATGACGATGCTCCTCTCGATCGGCAAGTCGCGCGGCCAGTTCAAGATCACGATCACCGACGTGAAGGGCGGCGCCGAGATCCCGTTCGAGGGCTACACCGTCACGACGCGCGAGGTGCGGCACAGCATCTACGCTCTCGGGTACGCGCTTGCCGAGGAGAACCGGCCCGGCCGCTTCAACAAGCCGCGCGCGCTCGAGCTGGGCGTCCCGGAAGGACGCGCGTTCGGTCAGCTTCAGCGCGGGGAGAGCGTGACGCTGCCGGATGGCCGCGTGGTGCGGCCCGAGGACGTGCTCGGCCCCGAACGCCGCGGCCGCAAGGTGGCCTACACCGGCGACTGCGTGCCGTGCGAAGGCACGGTGGATCTCGCAAAGGACGCTGACGTGCTCATCCACGAGTCGACCTACGCGAGCGATTTCGCGGACGCGAACACGTACGGCCACAGCACGGCGGCGCAGGCGGCCTTCATCGCGCGCACCGCGAACGCGAAGCGGCTGTTCCTCACGCACATCAGCCCCCGGTACACGGACGCGCGCCCCCTCGTCGAGGAGGCCCGGCGCGTCTTCCCGGAATCCTACGAGGCGCGCGACCTTCTCGAGTTCATCGTGAAGTTCCCGTCCGATGAGGACGGGCCGTCGGCGCCCGAGGAGCCGGCGCCCGCGCCCGCGGCCTGAGGGGCGAGGGGCGTCCGGGAGCCTAGGGGGAGGGCGTCCGCTCTTCGGAAAAACATGAGAATCAGGACCTGCCGGGCCAAGGCACCCCAGAGGGGCCGGGCGAAAGAATCCCGGCGCCTTGGCCCGACAAGCCTGTGAGGGTCGATGGAGGCTGGACCAACGACCCCACGAGGTTGGCGTACCCAAGTACGCGGGGGTCGATCATAAGCAGATTGAGTCAGCATTTTGACAGAGCGCGAAGGCGTGTCATGGCCATGCCGACATGTCAAGCAGGCTGTGATGGGCGGGGTGGGAACCGAACGCGTCACAGGCGACCCTGCAAGGGGTTTGGGGGCGGGGGCGATCCGACGGACCCGGGCGGAGGGTCCGTCGGAGCCCTGGGCTTGGGACGAGCGTCAACGCATCTCTTCGACGACGACCTCGGTCTCGCGCGCGCCGACCGCGACGTTGCGGGCGCCCGCGCCGCGGCGGAAGAGCGAGCTCTTGTGCACGCCGTAGAGCGCGTAGATGATCACGCCGATCCCCATCCAGGCGAAGAACGCGAAGTGGGTGAAGCGGTCGAGATTGTACGCGAGGTAGATCGAGCCCACGGCGCCGAGGATCGGGAACCAGGGCGAGAACGGCACCTTGAACGGACGCTCGAGGTCCGGGCGGGACCGGCGCAGCACGACGACGCCGATGCACACGAGGGCGAAGGCGAAGAGCGTGCCGATGTTCGTCATCTCGGCCGCGCGGCCGAGGTCGAGGAAGCCGGCCGCGAGCGCGACCGCGCCGCCCGTGAGCATCGTCGTCTTGAATGGCGTGCCGCGGGTCGGGTGCACCGCGGCGAGGCGCTCGGGGAAGAGGCCGTCGCGCGCAAGCGCGAAGAAGATGCGGGGCGCGCCGAGCAGGAGCACCATGAGCACGCTCGTGATGCCCGCGATCGCGCCCGCGCGGATGATCGCCGCCGCCCACGGGAGGCCCGCCGCGTCGAACGCGTAGCCGAAGGGCTCCGAGAGCGCCGCCGCGTGGTGCGGGTGGGTCGGATCCGCGTACACTTCCCAGCCCGTCATGCCGACGAGCACGACCGCCGCGAGGATGTAGAGGACCGTCGTGATGCCGAGCGAGAGCAGGATGCCGATCGGAAGGTCCCGCTTCGGGTTGCGCGTCTCCTCCGCGGTCGTGGAGACCGCGTCGAAGCCGATGTAGGCGAAGAAGAAGATCGCAGCGCCCGCCATCACGGCCGACACGGGGGAGATGGGCTGGCCGGTCGATAGGCTCGTCGCGGGGATCGGGTTGTTCGTGATGTTCGTCGGGTTCAGGAAGAAGAACCCGACCGCGATGACGAACACGATGATGAAGAGCTTGATCGCGACGAGGCCGCTCGTCACGCGCGCGCTCTCCTTCACGCCCACGAGAAGGATGCTCGTGATCGCGAGGACGATGAGCACCGCGGGCAGGTTGATCACTGCGCCCGGTACCCCTGACAGTGGAGATGCCGCGATCGCCGCCGGGAGGGCGATGCCCATCTGGCCGAGGAGGCCCTGGGCGTACGAGGACCAGCCGATCGCGACCGCGACAGAGCCGACCGCGTACTCGAGCACGAGGGCCCAGCCGAGGACCCACGCGACGAGCTCGCCGAGCGTCGCGTACGTGTAGCCGTAGGCGGAGCCGCTCGTCGGGATGGTGGACGCGAGCTCGGCGTAGCAGAGGCCGACGAACGCGCACACGAGGCCCGCGAAGGCGACCGAGAGGATGATGCCGGACCCGGCGCGCGCGGCGCCGACGCCCGCGAGCACGAAAATGCCCGTGCCGATGATGGCGCCGATGCCGAGGACCGTGAGGTCGAGCCAGCCGAGGTTCTTCTTGAGCGAGCGCGACGGGTCGCGCGCCTCGGCGATGATCTCGTCGGCGTTCTTCTTGAGACCCCATCGCGAGAAGCGACCTTCGGGGCGGGGAGCGTCGAGCGTTGCCATCCTACTTCACCACCGGCGCCGTCACGGCCTCGAACTTCTGGACCTTGGCCTCGACCGTGCCCGAGGCTGCGGGGACGGGCACCGCGCCGGGGATGGCGGCCGTCTGGCCGCGCTGGTTCTTGATCGAGACGACGTAATCGCCCGTGCCGTTCGTCACGTGCATCCGACCGAGCTGCTCGGCGATGTCCTCGCTCGAGCCGCCGACGGTCGTGTTCGCCGGGAGCGGGTTGAGGTCGAAGACGAACTCCATCTTCGCACCCGCGCAGTTCTTCGACTGCGGCTCGGGCGCGGCGGTGCCGTTCGGCGGCGTAACCGAGACCGTGAGCTTCGCGGGGTCGACCGAGGCGCGGGCGCTCCCGTCGCTGCACGTCACCGAGATGACGACGCGGGTCAGGTTGTGCTCCGTGATCGAGAACGTGTGCGAGAACGTGCCTTCCTTGAAGGCGCCAGCCTGCGGGGCCGCGACATCGACCGTCTTCCAGGTGACCTGATACACGCCCGCCGGGTGTTCCTCGACGGTCGTGATGCCGTAAGCGGCACCCGCGAAGAGAAGCACCCCGACCGCGAGCAGGATATAGTCGGGACCCGCCGTAGCCATGGGAATCGCGCGAGCATAGGGAAGTTTCCTTATAATCCTTGTTGGAAAGCGGAACGCGCGATGGCCGCGCGCGACGCGCGCGTCGGATGCGACCGCCCCGGGGGACGGATGCGGTCGCAGCGGAAAGGGCGACGACCGCCGTCCGCCCCGCGTGCGCAAGCCGCGCCCGCCATACGGTCAACGACGTGACCGTCGGCCGCGTGTATCGCTCTCAGAACCCTTACGGCCGTGCGGGGCTCGGCCGGAAACGACGGGGGGTCACGACCGCGTCGGGTCGCGCAGCGGCGCGCGGGGCCCATCGGCCGCGTCGTGGGGCGCATCCTCGTGCTCGTCGTCGTGCGCGTGGCCCTCGACGGGGGCCGGGATGACGCCCGCAGGGATGGGCGCGACGGGGGCGCCGGGCGAGAGGAACTCGTGGCCCTCCTCCGCGAGGTAGTACTGCGTCGTGTGCTCCTTCTTGACCTGCACGAGGAGACCCGCCTCGTTGAGCTTGCGCAGGTGCCAGCGGACGGTACCGTGGTTGACGTTCATCGCGCGCGCGATCTCGCGCTGGTGCGCGCTCGGGTGCGCGGCGATGTATTCGAGGATCTGCTGGGCGTTGCCGTTCTTGAGGACGGCCGACGCGATCGCCTTTCGCTTCGTCTCGACCCCGCCCGCGACCGGGTAGAACACCTTGTAGCCCTCGAACTTCTTCGACGCGACGAGCTTCGCGTCCTCGAGCTTGCGCAGGTGCCAGAGGACGTTCGTCGTGGAGAGGTCGAGCGCGGTCGCGGTCGCGCGCAGGTGCGTACCGGGGTGCGACTGGATGTATTCGAAGATCGTGCGGCGCGCTTCGTTCTCGAGAACGTTCGCGCCCGTGACGAATTTCGCGCCGCCCGCGAAGAGGAGACCGACCGCGAGGGCCGCGACAGAGACCGCGATGCCGATCGCGATGCCGCCGCCGAAGCCGAGGTCCGCGATCGCGTCCCCAAGCCAGGGCGACCGGGAGCCGGTGGGGTCGAGGTCGCCTGCCGGCGGGGGCGTCGATCCATCGGTCGGGGGCTGCGAGGGCTGCGTCACGAAGCCCGTCGGATCCTTCGGATCGATCTCGGGCGTGGGACCGACGAGGTCGACCTGCGCCGAGATGATCGGCAGGAACAGGACGGCCGCGATCAGGGCATAGCCCGTGACAAGGAGCAGGCTCTTGCGATCCCGCATGGCAACCGACCTCACCTTGCGCGCCTCCGGGTTATAAAGTGGCGGTCAGGCGCCCTGGGGCACGGTTCCATGAGGACGAGCCTTCCGGGACGGAGGCGGACGGCGGCGCCTACTGGGGGACGCCCGAGGGGACGACCACGTGCGATTCCACCGTGGGCCGGACCGTCTGGAGCGCCTCGACCCCGACGTCGGTGGCGTAGTAGGCGGACGTCTTCCCGCGGCGGACCTCGGTCAGGAGCTCGGCGCGGCGGAGCTTCTTGAGGTGCCAGCGGACCGTGCCGTGGTTCACGCCCAGGATGCGGGCGATCTCGCGCTGGTGCGCGCCCGGGTTCGCGACGACGTACTCGAAGACGCGCTGGGCGTTCTCGTTGTTCAGCGCCGTGACGCTGAGGCTCAGCCGGCGGGCCGCGACGCCGCCCTCGGCCGGATAGAAAACCTTGTAGCCGTTGAAGCGGCGGCTGTGGATGAGCCCCGCGTCCTCGAGCTTGCGGAGATGCCAGATGGCGTTGGTCGTGGTGAGATGGAGGTCGTCGGTGATGCTCTTCAGGTTCGCGCCGACCTTCGCGCGGAGGTAGTTGTAGATCGACGCGCGGACGTCGTTCTCGAGGACCTCGTCCTTCGTGATGAACCGCGCGCCCCCGGCGAAAAGGGCGTAGGCGGCGAGCGAGAGGCCCGCAAGGGCGAGGCCCGCGAGGGCGACGTGGATGGGGCCTACGTCGAAACCGGGCTCCTCCGGGAGGACCGACGGCGGCGGCGCCTCGGCGCCCGTCGCGGGCGCCACTTCGTCCTTCACGGCCTGCGCCGCGCGCTCGGCCTGCTGGGCCGGGTCCGCCGTGCCGAGCCCCGCCTGCTGGAGCGTGTCGAGGCTCGTCGCGGCGGCGAGGGGGACGAGGGCGACCGCGAGGACCGTGACGGCCAGCGTGAGAAGGCGGCGCATGGTGATCCCGCGCACAGTGCCCTTGTCCCTATATGAACGTATTGGGCGGCTTGTTCAAATCTGGGCAGAAATCAAGGTGATTTCGCGGATAAAACGGGGAGAACGGGGAGGGCGGTCGCGCGGGGGACGCTCCGGGTCCCGCACCCGAGCCTGGCCTTCGAGATCGGCGCGGACCCCTCCCTCGAGCGGGGGTCGTGCCCCATGGCCGACCCGTCCGATCGAGGGTGCGATCGGACCCCGAGGGTCCGCTACCCGACCCCGGCCACGTCCGCATCGGCGGGGGCCGCGGGACGCGCGCCCGAACCGTCGAGGGCCTCGAGCCCGTGCGGCCCGATGCGGAAGAACGCCTCGAGGCCTTCCGGGAGCGCGCGGTGCTTCACGATGACGGCGCGCCTCCGGCCGCCGACGCCGCCCGCCTTCTCGAGCCGGATGACGGCCTTCGAGATGTGGCGCAGGAGCTGCCCGCCCACGGGCTCGAGGACGTCCGTCTCGACGTTCGTGAACACCTGGTTCGTGATGACGACGGGAATGCCGCGCTTGCGCGCGACCTCGGCGAGGCGCGTGAGCTGCGCCGCGAGCGAGCGCCGGTCCGTGACGCCGTCGCCCTGGCTGAGGTTCACGCGGTAGTGGAGCGTCGCCGAGTCCAGCACGAGAAGCCCGACGTCCGC
Source organism: Candidatus Thermoplasmatota archaeon (assembly GCA_035540375.1). NCBI lineage: Archaea > Methanobacteriati > Thermoplasmatota > Thermoplasmatota archaeon. The sequence goes on along the minus strand of DATLGO010000091.1, from coordinate 18,181 downwards.
GCTCGAGGCCGCGAGACGCTGCGCCTTGTCGACGACCGTGTCCTGCTCGCGCAGGTTGAACGGCTCGAAGAACAGGATGTTCGCGTGCACGCGCCGGTAGTCCGCGCCGCACATCTGCTGCAGACGCTCGAGCGACACGCCCTCCGTGTCGATGAAGACGACCTTGCGTCCTTCGCGCGCCACGTTGCGCGCGATCTGGAGACAGATGTTCGTCTTCCCCGCGCCGGCCTCCCCGTAGAACTCCGTAAGGGCGCCGGACTCGACGCCGCCCGAGAGGAGCTCGTCGATGGGGGGACAACCGACCGGAACGCGCATGGCTCGTTCTCGAACAGGGGGGTGGGGGATAAGGATTGGGGAAGCGCCCCGGTGCGGGCGCGGCGCGAGGCGCAGGCGGAAGGGCATGACGACCGGAGAAACACGCCCTCGCGTGACGGTTTTCCGGAGGTCACGGACGAAGCCGCACGCCGCAGAAGACCTCATGAGAGACGATCGACCTCAGGGAGGACGTTGGTCGCTGGAGCAAGGTCGGATGATGGACTTCGTCTTTCGATGGTTCACCGTGCCAGCCCTCTTCGCCTTGCTTGCAAGTTCGTTCATGGCCGCCGCCGTCTACGCCACGAATCCGACCCGGCGGCAGAACCGGATCCTCGCGATCGCCCTTGCGGCTGAAACGATCAGCCTGGGCGTATTCTACGCCATTCTGCCGCAGCTTGCAAACCCGCTCGATGCCGCCGCGATGCGCGCGGTCGAGTTCTCGTTCCAGATTCTCGCCTTGCTCAGCTATCTCGCGTTTCTCGGAACGATCGAGGTGCCTCTTTCGCGGCCGTTCCGGTCGCCGGCCATCCAATGGGCGCTCGTGGCGGCCGGCGGGCTCGGCATCCTGGCGTGGCCCTTCATCACCGGCTTCGTCCTCGGCGATACGCTCGCCTTTTTCGCGTTTCCGGAATCGAGCTGGGTCCACGGAATTCACCTCCGCAACGCGGCGTACGGCGCAGGCTTCCTCGATGCAACGTACGGCCTCGTCATGTTCTACGGCCTCGCCGTCGCAGCATCGGCATGGCGCAGAGCTCCGCGCGGAACCGCAGCTCGCGACCGCGCGAAAGCCTACGGGATCGCCTTCGGCATCCGCGACCTCTTTATCGGCGGTCCGCTCGTCCTCAACGGCACGGGCACCTCGATTAACCATGGCATCTGGGAATCCTTCTACATCATCGTCCCCCTCGCCTCCATCGCCTTCGTCACGAGCCTCGCCTACGGCATCCTGAAGACGCAGCTGTTCGACATCGACCTGAAGGTCAAGTGGACCGTTAAACAAGGAACGGTCGCCGCGGTGTTCATTGCAGCGTTTTTCGTCGCGGGTGAACTCGCGCAGACTTTCTTCAGCGACGCCATCGGACCATACGTCGGCGTTTTCGCCGCCGGATTTCTCGTCTTCGCGCTCGCGCCGCTCCAGCGGCTCGCGGAGCGCGTGAGCGACCGCGCGATGCCGCAAGTCAACGAAACGCCGGCCTACGTGACGTTCCGCAAGATGGAGGTCTACAAGGCCGCCGTCGAGGAGGTGCTGACGGACGGGGCCGTGAGCGACAAGGAGCGGCGCATCCTCGATCGCCTGCGCCTCCAACTCGGGCTGGGGCCCGACGATGCACGCGCCATCGAGGACGATCTCGCGCCGATGCGCGCGAGGGCTTGAGTCAAGCCTTATGGCCTACCCCGCGCGTCACGCCGCTCGGAGGCGGGCGACGTGGATCTCGGCGCGATCGAACGGACCACGCTCCTCATCGACGCGGCAAGCGGGTTCCTTTTCCTCGCGCTCGGACTCTGGATCCTGACGCTCAGACCGCGGAGGACGGTCACGCTCGCCCTCGGCGCCTACGCCTCGTTGCTCGGTGTCACGGTCGCGCTGCGGAATCTCGGCACCGAACTCGGATGGCTCCCCAAAGAGGCGTTCATCCCCGAAGGTCTGTCGTTGGTCGCCGCGAGCGCCGCCCTGCTCGTCATCACCCATTATTTCCCGGAGGGCCTGCAACGGCGACACCGCGCCGCCGGATTCCCGGTCGCTCTCGGGCTTGCGGCCGTCATCCTCGCAGCGGGGATCGGAGCGCTCTCGATTGTGGCATCGAGGATCGAGGTCGATCTGGCGTTCCTCATCGCCGCGATGACGATCTTCTGGGCCGCCACGTGGTTCGCCGTCGCGACGCTCACGGCGCGTTATCATGAGGTCGAGGACGGGGAGGCTCGGAAGGGACTCCTCATCCTGACGATCGCCGTCGTGCTCGAACCCGCTGTCCGGACCGGCATCATGGCGGCCTCCTATCCCCACACGACTGCCCTGTTCTTCCAGCTGATGGACTCCGCCTTCGCGGCGAGCACGCTCGTGCTGACGGCCCTGTGGGTCCGCAACACGCGGACCGCGGACCCGGATGCCCGGCGCCGCGCCCGGAACATGGCGCTGCTCCTGCCGGGGCTAGCGCTCGCCGGCGCGCTCTTCGCCGTCGCGACCGATCCCCTGCGCGCATTCAACCTCGGTCCGATGGGCCTCTCCCGCATCGCGGGCGTGCTGCTTCTCGCGTGGGCCATCCTGCGCGGCCTCATCCCCGGCGTCGACGCGAAGGTCCGCTGGGGCATCTCGAAGAGCACGCTCGCCGCGGCGTTCATCGGCGTGTTCTTCGTCGCGAGCGAGGCCGCGCAGGAGTTCTTCGGCGAGACGCTTGGAAGCGCCTACGTCGGCATCGCGGCCGCCGGCGCCCTCGTGTTCGCGATGGCGCCGCTGCAGCGGCTCGCGGAGCACGTCGCCGCGACGGCTGTGCCCTCGACGCGCGCCGTGCCCGTCGAAGCGCCGGCCTCCGCGACGAGCGGCATGAGCCCGGCGGAGTCCGCACTCGCATCGTCGAGTGGGACGCTCGCCGAGCGCGAAGCCGCCTACCGCCGCGCGGTCGCGTGGGCGCTTCGTGACGGCGCCCTCAGCCGCGCCGAGGAACGGCAACTGCTGGAGATCGGCCACTTCCTCGGACTCCCGCCGCTCAGGGCCGCTGCGATCCTCGACGAGATGGAAGCGGCGGCGCGGGCGTAGGCGGGCCACGAGCGGGGGGGCCGGGCGGAAGGGGGTCGTGAACGCGACAGTACGGGTAACGGCGCACGTGGACTGCCACCTGCTTCGGCGCCGCGAAAGCAGGTGACAGTCCACCTGCACCATGTTTTCCCGCGATGTCGGGACAAAGCCCTTCTTGCAAACGCCACGCGCGCCGCGCCGGACTCAGCCCGCCTCGTTTTCGAGCCCGGCGCGATGAGGACTCCGGGGAAGGCGCCCTCGCGCGGAGGGTGGCTCCTCGCCGCAGGCCCCAGCGAGCGCAGCGCGTGAGCGGGGTCCAGGGGCGGAGCCCCTGGTCGTGGGGGTCCAGGGGGCGCGAAGCGGCCCCCTGGCACACGGAGTCGCACGGAAACCCGTAGCGAGCGCGAAGCGCGAGCGGGGGGTTTTCCGTGCGACGGAGTGTGCTCCGAGCCGTAGGCCGCAGCGAGCGCAGCGAGCGAAGGCCGAAGGCTCGGCTAAAAAAAGTCGCTGAGCTTCGCCTTCTTCACGCGGTCGTTGCTGAAGACGCTCTCGATGCTCTCCTCGATGTGCTCGATGCGCTGGCGCACGTAGTGGTTGACGCCGTACCGCTCGCAGATCTGCTTCGAGACCTCGAGGTACTTGCGGACGCTCCCTTCGTGCACGGTCATCGTGAGCGCGGAGCGGCACTTGAGGCAGTGGCCCGCGAGCGGGATCCTGCGGTATTTCGCGCTGCATTTGGTGCAGCGCACCTTCTGCTTGCTGAAGGCCTTCAGGTTGCCCATGAGGTCGGGCAGGAAGTGGCTGCCGATGACGAGGGCCGCGACGTCGGGCGCGTCGACGGCGCGGATGCGCGCGGCGAGCTCGAGCTGCGCCTCCATCTTGCTCATCATGTCGCCGATGCTCTTGTACGCGGAGATGGCGGGGCCTTCGGCGATGTCGGCCGTGTCGTGCGTGAAGCCGAGCCCTTCATACTGCTTCGGCGTGCCGAGCCGCTTCGCGACGGTGTCGACGAGCTTCTCGACGTCTTTCGGCCCGGGGTGCTTCGTCGTCGCTTCGTAGAACTCGAGCGGGTAGCGCCAACCCACGTCGACGTTGTGGGCTTCCTTGTCGACTTCGCTCGGGTCGAGGCGGAGCGTCAGGGTGAGCGGCGCGTCCATGAGGCCGCCGCGGTTGTCGGGGAGGTAGGCGCGGGAGAAGTTGACGAGGCCGTCGAGGAGGAGCATGAGGCAGTCCTCGTCGCCGTCGCAATTGCGCCGCTTCGCCGCATGGAAGTACGGATGCGCGAACCCGACGGCGGCCTTCGTGTGGCCGATGAGGCGCCCGAGCACGCCGCCCGACGTGTGGGGGGCGAGGCCGACGATGAGGTGCCCGACGAGGTCCTCGGGCTCCCTGCAATCGTAGTAAGGTTTGAGCCCGTACATCTTCGCGAGGAGATCGTCGACGTACTGGGCCGCGCGGAGCATGTAATCCATGCCCGCGGTGGAGAGGAGGACGTCCTGGACCTTGAGCTCGAGGATCTGGTCGTCGCGCGCGAGCGGTTCGCCGCGCACGTCGTGCGTGTAACCGAGGGCGACGAGCTTCTCGACGCTCGTGTGGATCTCGCGCGGCTTGAAATGCGAAAGCGGGACGTCCGTCATGTCGAACCGGATCGTTCCGTCCTTGAAGCAGAAGACCTCGTGCTTCGCGCGGAGGAGGCCCTTCTCCAGGGGCTCGGGCGTCTTCGTGCGCGAGATGAGGCCCTGGACGCCCTTCACGGTCTCAGGCAGTCGCTCGAGCCCGATCGCGGACTGCGCGCGCGCGAGCAGGTCGCCCAGGTGGATCGTCTGAGGCTCGACGCGCTCGACGCGATGAGGCTGCGTGTGGCCGCCGCAGCCTTCGCGCGGACACTTGTTGAGGATCGTGCGCGATCCGCAGGCGCCGCAGTTGCGCAGCCCGACCTCGATCTCGATGTTTCCCTTCGCGGCCGCATCCTTCACCAGGCGCTGCACGCCTCCCGCTTCGCCGAGCGGGAAGAGCGCGTGGACGGGCGGCGACATCTTGCGCTCGGCGGCCTTTTCCGGTCGACCCATGCGCGTGCCGATGCGGTACGGCGCGCGAGGGCGGACGCGGAAGCCCGCAAGCGCGCTCACCACGCCGCAGACGTGCTCGGCATAGGTCGGCGCGGACGGAGGCGGAGCGGTCCCTTCGACGCGGACGTCGGGGCCGCGGACGCGCACGATCCGCGCGCTCCCGCCGCCGCGCGCGGCTTCGACCTCCTCGAGGTCGAGCCCCAAACCGCGCACGAGCGGATAGGCGTGTCGAGCAAGACGCAGGATCGTCGGAGCGTTGGCGATCTCGACCGCGTCGACGGCGCTGCGGTCCCAGCCCGCGCCTTCGTCGGATCTTCCGCCGCTCGTCTTCGCGGCCACCGTTTCGTGGAGGGCGCCGAGCGTGACGAGCGCTTCGCGGTGGGGTTCGTCTCCCGGAAGCACGAGCGTGCCGCCGCGCCAGACGCCCTTCGCGAGGACGAACTCGGAAAGCGCGCGGATCTCGCCCGGCGCGAGGTCGTGCCAGAAGAGGTTGAACGCCGGATGGAGCGGCGTGCGCGTGCGCTCCGCGAACGCGACCGCCTCGAAGGCGTCCTTGAAGGCGGGGGGCGCCGCGCCGGAGGCGCGCTCGAGCTCCTGGGACCACCATTCGACGCAATAGGGGGACATGGGGAGGATCTTGTTGTTCTCCGCGAACTCGCCGTACGGGACGAGGATCTCTCCGAGATCGATGATCCGTCTCACGCGACCCTTGAGCGCGCGCGCCTCGGCGCTCGTCGTGACCTCGACGAGCGAGCCGTTGTGCAGCTGCACGATCGGGCCTTCGATCGTGTCGCACGGCGTCGCGACCGTGGCCTTGCCCGGGCGCTCGATCTTCATCTGCGTGCCGACCGCCAGGAAATCATCGACGATGACCATCGTCGCCGGGTGGATCGCGGTCGAGGCGAGCCCGGCGGTGCGCGCGCGGCCATAGCGCAGGCGGAAGGCGCCCTTGCGCGACGGGTGGCCGAACACGGGCCGCCCCGCGACGAGCTCGGCCATGTATTTCGGATTCACCTCGATCGGCGGCTTGCCGTAGTCGATCGGCGCGGGGCCTTCGGACTTCTTGTCCTTCCCCTTGTTCACGAACGTGTCGATGAACTCCCAGCCGTCGAGCTTGAGATTCTTGACGTGCTTCTGGATCTTCGGCGCCTTGAGGATGAGGCCCTCGGCCATGACGAGACACGCGCCGCCGCGCAGGCGGTTGGATTCGATGCGCGGAAGATCGCGGTTGCCGCTGACCTCCTCGTCTTCCGTCCCTTCGCCGTCGATCATCACCGGACAGGCCTTCGCGATGAGGTCGATCTCGGCGGGCGTGGGATTGTATTGCAGGTGCTGCGCGTTCTTGTAGGCGGGAATCTCCTCTTTCAGACGATCGATCTCGGGCTGCGTCGGGATGTATTTCCCGATGCCGAGCTCGCGCCTCACGATGTCGGCGAGGAGGACGGAGAGGGCTTGACCCGTGCCGCCCGCCGCGCGGATCGGGCCCGCGAACGAGAGCGCGACGCAGTCGGTTCCGTCGTCGTTCCGGAGGATGCGCGCGCCCGCGATGCCTTCGAGCGGCGCGACGAGGATGCCTTCCGTGAGGATGGCGAGTCCGACGCGCACGCCGCCGTCGAGCGCGGTCTCCTTGGTTGGATACGCCCCGAACTTCCCCGCGGCGACCTCCTTCGCGACGATGAGCGAGACCTCCTCGCGGTTCTTCGTCTTCGAGAGCTCGCGGATCCGCTCGGCGACGCCCCGCTGCGGCAGGTAGTCCTTCAGCAACTCCTCGACGCGCGCCGCGAGGTCGACGGCGGGCGGGATCTCGACCTGCGTCGAGGGATCGAGCCCTTGTCGCCGGCATTGCTCCGCGATCGCGTACGCGCGGCGCGTCTCGAGCTCGAGCGCGGTGAAGTAGGCCTGCATCGCCGCGGAGGTCGCGCCTTCGTTGCGCGGCGCGATCTCGGGCGCCTCGAACTCGAAGTCGTCGAGGTCGTCGACGTCGACCTCCTTGGCCTCGACCGTGTCCGCGAAGTAGCCGCCCTTCACGCGGACTCACGCACCTTCGCGGGACGCCGGACCGGGGGAGAACGCGATGCCTCCGAGCCGACTTCGGCCCTCCGCCGGGGGGCCCGGCGGCCCGCAGCCGGCGAGAAACCGGTCGGTGAAAAGGCCCGCCGCCCGGGAGGCGCGAGGCCCCCCGGGACGGGGTGTTGTCGAAGCAGCCCACCCACGCCCGCGGGTAGGGCCAGGCGCTCCTTGAGGATTTGCTCCCGCCGCCGGCCTTCCCCAGGGGGTGTGAACCGACCGCCGCCTCCACCGGACGAGGACCTTTTCCAGTGGAAGCAAGGGGGTTCGCTCCCCATGGCCGCCTTCGGACGATCGCCGGAAAGGCCTCGCTGGGCGCGCGGGGCTTTCCGGTGGAGCGGAGGGGCGCGGCCCGCGGTCCCCGCCCCGTCGCGTCACCGCGGCGGATCGAGGCCATCGTGGGGGAGCACCGCGAGGCGGGCCACCGTCGAGGCCGTCACGGTCGCTTCGCCCGGGCGCGCGGCGAGGACGGGCGGAGCCTCGAAGGCATAGCCGACCTCGCCGTGCTGCGCGAGGTCGAGGCCCAGCGTCTCGTGCTCGGGTGGCACGCGGAGCCCGATCGCGCGGTCCACGACCCAGAGGATGGCCCACGTCATTGCGAACGCGAAGATCGCGGCGGCGAGGACCGAGAGCACCTGCGCGGTGAGAACGCCGGAGGCCGCGAAGGGCTCGAGCAGGAAACCGTTGCGGCCGGCCGCGTTCACCGCGGTCGAGGCGAGGAGGCCCGTGAAGACGGCGCCCACGATGCCGCCGACGCCGTGCACGCCCCACGCGTCGAGCGCGTCGTCGAACCCGAGGCGTTCCTTCATGCGCACGCCCCAGAAGCAGGCGCCGCCCGCCGCGAACCCGATCACGAGGGCCGCCATCGGGCCGACGAAACCGGAGGCGGGGGTGACGGCGACAAGACCCGCGACCGCGCCCGAGGCGGCGCCGAGGATCGTCGGCTTGCCCTTCGCGCGCCACTCGAGCGCCATCCAGGCGAGCGTCGCGGCGGCCGTCGCGAGATGGGTCGCAACGAAGGCGTTCGCCGCGAGACCGCCCGCGCCGAGCGCGGATCCCGCGTTGAAGCCGAACCAGCCGAACCACAGGAGGCCCGTCCCGAGCATCACGAGCGTCAGGTTGTGCGGCGTCATCGCCTCGCGACCGTGGCCGAGCCGCTTGCCGAGGTAGATGGCGCACGCGAGCGCGGCGCATCCCGCCGAGACGTGCACCACGAGGCCGCCCGCGAAGTCCATCGCGCCGAGCGAACGCAGCCATCCGCCGTCGCCCCACACCCAGTGCGCGAGGGGATCGTAGACGAGCGTGGTCCAGAGGAGGGTGAAGGCCGCAAGCGCCTTGAACGAGACGCGCTCGACCATCGCGCCGACGATGAGCGCGGGCGTGATGATGGCGAACATCATCTGGAACGCCATGAACGCCTGATGCGGGATCGTCGCGGCGTAGGTCGGGTTCGGCTCCATGCCGACGCCGGCGAGGAACGCGAAGTCGAGGTTGCCCACGAGGCCGCCCACCGACGGTCCGAACGCGAGGCTGTACCCGAGCACCGCCCACTGGAGCGAGACGAGGCCGAGGATCAAAAACACCTGCATGATGGTGTTCATCACGTTCTTCTTCCGGACCATGCCGCCGTAGAAGAGGGCGAGGCCGGGGGTCATGAGCATGACCAGCGCCGCGGAAACGAGAACCCACGCCGTGTCGCCCGTGTCGACGGCGGGCGCGGCGCCGGCCTCCGGCGCGGGCGCGTCAAGGCGGCCATCGGGGTCGGGGCCGTCGGAGGACGGGGGAGGCCCGTCGGACGAGCGGCTCTCGACGACCTGCGCCATCGCGGGAAGCGCGAGGGCGGCGAGGGCGAGCGCGAGAAGGAGGGCGATCGGAAGCAGGACCCGGAGCCGGTGCGCGCGGGGGCCGGTCACGAGCGCTTTCACTTCTCGCGATCGCCCATATGGATTTCGGCTGAAGTTCGATTCAATTGCCCGCTTGCGAATTGAAAAGCCATTCAAACGATCGGTAATCGGTCATTTCATCCATCGAATGGTAGCGATTCCCGCCCCGCCGGAGGCCCATTCGAAGACGGAGGATCAATCGTACGGAAGCGCGAGCGGCCCTTGCGGGCGGCGCAGCGGAGCGCGCCGTGATCGGGGACTGCAGACGAGTTCTAGAGTTGACGCGCAGGACCACGCACGGCTCATGGATCCATCCACCTTTCCACCATGCGTCGGTGATCGGTCGCATCCGTTCGACCCCGAGCGAGACGCTTTCGAGGGAAGATTGATATACGCTCCTGGAGTTCGAGCGGCCGAAAGGGAGGTTGACAGGTTTGAAACTCACTATTGCATACACTCTCGCGATGGTCGCTGCCCTCGTGGTGGCGCCGGCCGGACTGGCGACCGGGGTCCTGGTCGCAGGCGAGGCCCCGAGCGTTCCCGCGGCCCCCGCGGTCCCCCCGTCGCCCGCGGCGACGAACCCTCCGCTCGTCGACATCCTCACGCCGTCGCACGAGTCCGCCTTCGCGCCCAACTCGGTGATCACGGTCCGATGGAAGTCGCTCTTCAACGACTTCACCGGGCTCAGCGCCCTCTACGTGGCGGAGCTCCGCGACGGCGGCGGCCGCCTCGTCGCCGTGAGCCGGGCGTACGAATGCGGAACGCCGGCGCCCCTCACGTTCGTCTGCTGGACGACGCTCACGTTGCCGGAGCAGGACGGCGAGTTCGAGATCCGCGTCCGTCTCATCGAGCCGACGCTCGACAACGAGTTCGTGCAACCCCCGCTGAACGAGCGGGAGCCGCGCGAAGACAACGTGGTCGTCTACGTCGACATGCAGCCGCCCGTCACGACCCTCGAGGTCATGCCGGCGGAGGCGGCAACGGCGTGGTCGACGTCGACCGTGGCGGTCGCGCTCACGTGCGCCGACGCCACGACGGGATGCGGCGACATCTCGTACCGCGTGAACGGGGGCCCCCGCACGATCTACGAGGGCGCGTTCATGCTGCCCGCCGACGGCGTCCACACCCTTTCCTACTGGAGCGTCGACCTCGCGGGCAACCTGGAGACGGCCCGCGTCGCGACGCTTCGACAGGACCGCGTCGCGCCGACGGCGACCCTCGTGCTGGACCACGCGGCCGACGGGCTCGCGGGATGGCACGTGACCCCCTCCGGGGCGACCGGCCTCTGCGCGGACGCGACGAGCGGCTGCGTGGCCGCGAGTGAGACCTTCCCGCCCTTCGGGGCCGACGGGGAGCACGTCTTCCATTACGCGCCCGCGGACGTCGCCGGCCACGTCGCCGAGCCCGCCGTGCTTGCCGTTCGCCAGGACTCGACGCCGCCCGTGATCGGCGACGTTTGCGCCACGGTCGGAAGCGACTGCGCGACGTCGGGCACGCTCGAGACGTCCCTCGTCACCGTTCTCGCGCCCGCCTCGGACGCGGGATCCGGCCTGTCGGTCCACACCCTGTGGGCGACCTCCGATTGCGGGGCCGGCTCCACCGCGCCCGTCGAGGTGGCGCCCGGCAGCGACGGGATCACGCTCGATCTCAGGCCGATCGCGGACAACCCGGCCACCAACGTCTACCAATGCGGCGCCGTGCGGTTCCACGCGCGCGCCGTCGACGTGGCGGGCCTCGCGACGGAAGTGACGTCGATCGCCTTCGTGCTGGACACGACGGGCCCCGCCAACATCCTCCTCACGCTCGCGAACGATCCGTCCACGCTCGTCCCGAACGGTCAGACGGTTCCGCTCACGTACAAGGCCGAGTGGATCGGCGGGGCGCTCTTCGGCGGCGCGGCGCAGCTTGCGACCGTGACGCTTTCCGACGCGAACGATCCCGGATGGAGCGCCTCGGGCTCGACCGACCTTTCCGGTCTCGTGACCTTCGCCCTCGCCGCGAGCGACACGGCGCGCCTCCTCTCGGCCACCGTGAGCGCGACGGCGCCGAGCGACCCGCAAACGTACCTCGTGACGCCTCCCGCGCCCCTCGGCATCACGTGGACGGGCATCGCCCTTGCGCGGATGGTCACAAGCGACCTTCCGCGCGCCACGCTCTGGGCGAACGTGGGCGAGATCTATTCGCCCGCATTCTCGCTCGTCTACACCTACGACCCCACGGTCCCCGTGCGCGGCGCGGTCGTGAAGCTGTCCTCCCCCGCGGGCGACTTCAGCGCGCTCACCAACAGCGCCGGGTTCGCCCGGGTTCCGACCCGGATGCTCGCGCCGGCCGAAGTGGCGTTCGACGTGACGGCCTGCTTCAACCCGGCCGATGGCCCCGAGCAGTGCACGACCGGCGACGCGGTCACGCTCCGGTGGGCGCGCCTCGTCTTCGACGACATCGACGTTGCGCCCGCCACGAACGGCTGGTACAACGTCGGCGACGTCGTCACGTTCGCCTTCGAGGCGGTCCTCGACTACGGCGCCGGATCCGAGCCCGCTTCGGGCGCGACCGTCCGCCTCGTGCTCGGGGACGTGGTCCAGGACCTCGCCCTCGATGGCGCGGGGGCCGCGTCGACCACGGCTGCGTTCGACGTCGTGACCGATCTCAGGACGTCGCCGGTCTCCATGGCGCGCCTCGTCCCGACGGGGAGCCCCGTGCTCCCGAACCCGCCCCCCTCGGGTCTCGCCTTCGATGCCGCCTCCGGCCACCTCGGTCGATTGAGATGGACTGAGATCGCGCTCGACGCGGGCGCGGACGACACCTTCGTGAACGTCGGCGACGCGATCGGCCTCTCGATCGAGGCCCTGTGGGCCCATGACGAGGACGGAAACGGCCTCTTCGACGACCCCGTGTCCGCGGCCGCGGTGAACGTGCTCGACGCGGGCAGCGACGTCATGGGGACCTGCGCCGTGATCGACGGCTTCGCGGCCTGCTCGATCGCGCTCGCCCAGGCCTACGCCGCCGGCCAGATCCTCGTCGTGGATTCCTCCTCGACGGGCGTGACCCGCCAGCTCGGCGGCGCCGACGCGACGCTGGACCTCATCTGGACCCGCATCGTCGTCTCGGGTTGCGCCATCGACGACCTCGACGGCATCGTCAACGTCGGGGACACGGTCGCCCTCGCCTGCGACGCGACGTACGAGCACGACGCCGCTGCGCTCGTCCCGGCGGCCGATCTCGCGCTTGCGGCGCCCCTGCCCTCCGGTTGCGAGGTGTCGTCGGCAACGATCGTCGATGGCCTCCTTGAGGCCGCGATCGCGTGCGGCGTCCGCGCGAACCTCGGCGGTCCGCAGGCGGCGTCCTTCGCCGTCGCGACCGCGAACGACGACGTCACGGACACGCTCGGGGACATCGCCCTCGCGGCGAAGTGGGCCGAGGTCGTCTTCCTCGACCTCGCGACCTCCCCCGACACCGACGGGTGGTACGACGCGACCGACGGGGTCGTGTTCGCCTTCGCCGCGCGTCTTGTCTACGGACCTGAGGCCGGGGACTTCGAGCCGGCCGACGGCGCCGTCGTCGTCCTCACGGCGGGCGAGCACGTCGAGGAGCTCACCACGGACGCGTCGGGCGACGCCTCGACCACGCTGACCTTCGATGTCGTGACGGACGTCGTGCCGTCCCTCGCGGCCGTGTCGACGCCGGAGGGCGTGACGCGCTACGTCGCGGCCGATTTCGGTCGGGAACGATGGACGGAGATCGCGCTCAGCGCGGTCGCCGACGACCTCGTCGTCAACGTGGGAGACACCGTCACGCTCGACCTGGGCGCGCTCTGGATGCACGACGAGAACGGTGATCTCGTCTCGGACGACCCCGTCCCGAGCGCCACCGTCGAGGTCCGGGACGACGCCGACGTCGTCCTGACGACGTGCGCGATCACGAACGGCATGGGGACGTGCGACGTGACCGTGAACGAGGTCTACAACGGCGGCCTCACGCTCGCGATCGTCGATTCCTCCACCGGCGTGACGCGGCAGGCCGGGGGCGTCGATCTCGCGATCGACGTCGTCTGGACCGGCGTGGTCATCGCCGCGGACTTCGTCGAGGACGCGTTCGTGAACGTGGGCGACGCGGTGCGCTTCACGGCGCTCGCGACCTACGCCCACGACGGCTCGCCCGTCGATGCGGCGGCGCTCGCGCTCGGCGCCGCGGCTCCGGAACACTGCACGCTGGTGTCGGGCGCGATCGAGAACGGCGCCCTCGAAGCGGTCGTCGTGTGCTCCGACGTGACGGACGGCACGATCCCGCTCGTGATCGCGACGTCCGACAAGGGCGTCACGACGCTCGAGATCCCGCTGGGTTTCCACGCGACCTGGACCGAGCTCATCGTGAGCTACACGACGAGCATCCCGGCGGGAACCCTGCTCGACCACAACGCCCCCGTGGTGTTCACCGGCACGGTGAACTTCGCCCACGACATCGTGACCGGAACCCCGCCGCCCCCCGGGACGTTCTTCGCCTTCTTCGTCCGGACGGCCGAGGACGGCGAGGAGTTCAACTGCGTGACCGCCGTGGACGACACGAGTTGCCCGGTCGAGGTCAGCAAGGTCGCGGGGTCACGCTCCTTCGAGGTGTCGGCCGCCTCGATCGCCGACACGGACGGGGACGGCTACGTCGAGCTCGACATCACGCGGATGGAGGGAAGCCCGGCGCCCGTGAGCTACCGGTGGACCTCGATCGGGTTCCTCGCCTTCGAATGCAAGACCGCGCGCAGCGGGCCGCACGCCTGCGGCTCGATGGCCTACGATCCGCGCGAGCTCGTCACGGTCACCGTGACGGCCGTCGCGGCCGACGCCGCGAGCGAAACGCTTCCGGGCGCCACGATCACGCTCGCCGGCAAGACGCTCACGACCAACGGTGACGGCGAGGCGAGCCGCCAGTTCGTCCGGTTCAACCCCGGCTGCGTGACGGTGACGGCGCGCGGCGTCTCGGCGACCATCGCGGGCCAGACCGTGACGTGGGACAGCCCGCGCCCGCAGGAGATCTGCTGGGCTTGAGCCACCTCGGGCCGCCGCGCCCCCGGCGGCCCGATGACTCCTTATCGGCCACGGCAGGCCTCAGCCACGCTTCCGTCGCCGCGGCCTCGCGGTCCAGACCCGCGCGGCCATCCCCGTTTTCCGATGAAAAACCGACGGCGGACGGTCGTCGCCTCGGCGGCGCGGGGGAATCTTCAAATCCACGCAAGGCCACGCGGTGGAACAGCGGGAGGCCCAGCTTGCGCGATCCTCGACGATTCCGGCACGATCCGCGCGCATCGGCGGGAACGCGCGCCTGGCTCCTTGCGCTCGTCCTCCTCGCGCCCATGGCCACGACGGCGTCCGCTTCCGCGCCGGCGGCCGCCTCGGCCCCCGTGATCGACGTGCTCGCCTGGTGCCTTCCCCAATCGGCCGAATGCGTGGCGCCCGACGATCCCTGCGCCGGCGTGGCGCCTCCCGGCCGGACGATGGGCCTGCGGGTCCGCATCCACGAGGATGGCCGCCCCGTTCCCTGGGCGCGCGTGACCGTCGTTCCGGACCCGGATTCCGGAGCCCCCTCGACGACCGATCGCGGAGGCCGCGGGGACGACCGGCTGGAAGCATCGATCACGAATCGCGAAGGCGTCGCGGTGATCGCCCTCGCCCCCCAAGCGAACGCCGCGCTCAGGGTGGAGACGGCCGACGGCGCCACGGGACGCCTATCCCTCAAGGCATTCTGGGGCGGACTTGCGGCCGGGCCCACGGCGACCGTCTTCGAGGGCCCCCGGGAATCCGCGATCGCCGTCGACGTCGCGGCGAGGCTCGAAGGCGTCGGGCGCCCGCCGGACCTTCCTCTGCGCGTCGTGCTCGAGAGTCCCTCCGGCGAGCTCGTCCGCAGCGACGCCACCGGCGGGGTCGCGCGGTTCCTTCTCGAGCGCGCCGTTGCGGGCTCGTCGGTCTTCACCGTCGTGGACGGCGCCCCCTGCCGCCTGCCGGTTGTCGCGCGGCACCCGGTGACCGTCGTCTGGAACGATCATCCCGCGCCCGCGACGCCCGCCCCGCGCGACGCCACGCTGAGCTTCCCCAGGATCCCGTCCTGGGTCGCCGTCTCGCCGTTCGTCCTCGAGCCCGTCTCGCAGTCGCCGTACGAGTGGCGTTCCTCCCCCGACGCCGCCTGGCTCCCGGGACCCATCGTTCTGGGCGACGGCGAGCACCGGATCGAGGCGCGGGCGGCGCATCGCGGCGACGCCGCGCGCGACGGGGCGGACCCCGCAAACGAGACGGGGATGATCGCGACGGCCATCGTCCGCGTGGACGGCGCGGCGCCGGAGCTCCTCTTTGCGGGCCATGCGGGCGCATGGTGGCCCGAACGGTCCGCGCGCTGGATCGTGCGCGACGCCGTTTCGAAGCCGAACGCAAGCGCGATCCGGGCCGTCGTGGATGGCCGCGCCGCGAGCGCCATCGTCCGCGTCGACGCCGCAACGGGCGACGGGACGATCGAGATCGCCCTCGAGGACGGAGAGCGGACCATCGCCCTGGAGACGCGCGATCACGCGGGCCACGTCGCGCGATGGGAGGGTCGTCTCCGGGTCGATGCGACGCCGCCCAGGGCGAGGCTCGATGCCGAGCCCGCACCGCCCGGGCCCGACCGATGGACCACGGTCCCCGTCCGCATCGCCGCCGCGGTCGACGACGACGCAAGCGGCGTGCGCAACGCAACCCTGACGACGAACGGCGCCGCGCGGGCGGACCTATCCCCGTTCGTCCTCGAGGGCGAAGGAGCGTGGCGCGTCGAGCTTGTCGCGACCGACGGGGCAGGCCACGCCACGCGGATCGAGCGCCTCGTGCGCGTCGACACCCTCGCGCCCCGCATCGCCGCCGACGATTCCTGGGGAGTGGACGACCTCCGCTTCGACGTCGTCGACGAAGGGAGCGGCGTGCGCTCGGTGCTCGTCAAGGCCGGAAACCTCTCCGTCCCCGCCACGCGCGGTCCCGAAGGGGCCTGGACCGCGAGCCGCGTAAGCCTCGAGCGATACACCGGAACAGCCACGATCGTCGCGACCGACGAGGCCGGCAACGTGTTCGGCCGCGAGATCGCGGTCGCGCCCGTCGTGTCCAACGCGACCGCGCCGCGAGGCGCGTTCGCCATCCAGTCGATCGTCATCTCCCCCGCGGATCCGTCACCCGGCGCGGACGTGCGCGTCACGGCCATCGTGACGGGCATCCGCGCGGGATCCCTCGCCCTCGAGGACGCCTCGGGTCGAAGGCACGTTCTCGGAGCGGTCGCGATCGAGGACGGGCGGCTCGTTGCCGAGGGCCAGGCGCCCGCGCCGGGCCGCTACGCCGTCCTGCTCCTGCTCGAGACCGAATCGGGATCGACGCTCGAGCACAGGGACCGCGACGTGGTCGTCGCGGGACCGCAGGAAGCGGTTCCCGAATCGACAAGGACGCCCGACGCGCCGGCCGCGGCCGCGCTCGTCGCCCTCGCCTTCATCGCCTTCCTTGCAAGGCGTCGGCGCGCCTGAGGTCGAGCGCGGTCGCGCGCACGCCGCGGTCGCGAGCGGCGATCACGTTTGCCACTGACCGCCGCCCATCGTCTTGTCCTTCCAATTTTCGCCGAAGGCGGAGCGTCCGACGACGTCCACGCCCGCGGCGCGTCCGCCGTGGAAATCGAGGAAGTGCGGCGTTCCGGTGTCGAGCTCGACGATGGGTACGCGCGCGGGCTCGGGCTGGAAGCCGTGCATCTTCTGGTACGCCGTCTGCGACTGCCAGCAGCTCGAGTTGATGAGGTGGATGCCGCGGAAGAGTTCCATGCCGGCCGCGTGCACGTGCCCGGTCTCGAAGATGTCCGGCACGAAATCCATCGCGAGGTAATCCTTGTGCTCGGGCGCAAGCGGGGTGCGCAGGCCGTAGATGGGCGCGACGTGGCGCCGCGTCACCATCTCCTTCATCACGCGGACGGGATCCTCGAACGAGAGGCCTGGAATGCGCGTGATCCAATCCACGAACGACATCCCGTGGTAACCGAGGATCTCCACGCCCTCGATCGCGATGCGGCACGGGTTGCCGACGAACGTCACGTTCTCGGGGAACGTCCGCCGGTATTTCGTCGGGAAGGCCGGCTGCGGCTCCGCGGGCCGCACGAGGTCGTGGTTGCCGGGCTGGACGATGATCTTCAGGTCCGGCCGCTTGATGCGCGCGAACTGCTCGCCCGCGAAGTCGTACTGCGCGAGGCCGTCGTCGATCGCGAGCTCCTCCTCCTGGCCGGGGAAGATGCCGATGCCGTCGACGACGTCGCCGCAGACCACGAGGTATTTCGTCTTCTCGGCGAGCGCGCGCTGGCTCGAGTCGCCGAACTCGCCGTTGATCCACCGAACGAACCGCTCCCAATCGTCCGCGAGGAACGTCTTCGAGCCGAAATGGATGTCCGAGATGAACGCGACGGCGCTCGATCTCGACGACTTGCGCGGATCGCGCGTGAACGGCACGTCTGGACGGATGATCTGCTGCAGGATCAGGAGGTCGCCCTTCGTGGAGACCTTCGCGATGATGCCCACGACCTCGTCGTCGAGGCACAGGTCCGCCTCCTCGATGAGCCGGTGGTCGGATTGGAGGGCGAGGACCGCGGCGGTGCCGGTGTCGTCCTCGATCTCGATGAGACGGTGGCCGTTCTTCGTTTGACGGACCTCCGTCACGATGCCCGCGATCTTCACCTCGGCCTGGCCGCCGGGGCGGATGCTCTTGATCGGGATCATGCCCGCCATCTCGCGGCGCGTGCGCAGGAGCTTGCGGAGCTTGTTAAGGCGATCGTTGAAGTATTTCGCGAAATCCTGGATGTCGCCTTCGCACGTGCTGTTGCCGGTCACGTCCGAAAGGATCTCGACCTGGTGCGCGTAGGCCCCGAAACGCGACGAATCGACTGCGCCGGGAGGCGCCGCGACGCGGCGCGCAGGGGCCGGCAACGCAAGCGGGCCCGTGGCGGGGGTTGCCGCGGCGTCATGCGGCACCGGCAGGATCTCCGTCGCAGCGCCCGCGGAGGCGACGTTCGGCCGCGTCGCGACGGCGGGACGCGCGGCGGCCGGGGACGCCGCGCCGGTCGGGGCTGGACCGCCGACGACG
>DATLGO010000090.1 GCA_035540375.1 Candidatus Thermoplasmatota archaeon | reverse complement strand
CCCGGCTCCCGGTCCCGAGTCCCGACGCCCGGTTCCCGGCTCCCGGTCCCGAGTCCCGACGCCCGGCGCCCGGCACCCGGTCCCGGCCCCCGACGCCCGGCGCCCGGTCCCGAGTCCCGGCGCCCAGTTCCCGATCCCGGCACCCGGTCCCGAAGCGCCCAGCATGCGATGCCTGCCCCATCGCCGAATCTGCCGCGGTTCCGTCTTCGGCATGGGTCGAAGCGGGTGGGGGCGTCAGGCCTCCGGCAAGGGTGGGCTCCACCCCGACGGGCTTTCAGTCATCCGCCGAGGCTTGTCAGACGTTGTCAAAGGCGATCGCCGATGGCGATCTCGGTTGCCGCCGTCTCGTGGAATAAAAACGTTTTCCCGAAGCGGGGTTCGTCGGATGGCGACGTTTCGGAGGCGCGCTCCACCTCATGGAAGCATATAAAGAAACCCGGCGTTCGGATTTTCATTTTCCCAGAGGTATAAAACCGATAGCGTTAAGAAGGGGGGTGCGATTACGACAGCCGTAGCTGGGACCCAGCCCGCTCTATCGGGCGAGCTGGCCCGCAACACAAGGGACAACGCAATCATGGAGGAACAAAACATGGATGCACAGCTTAGGAAAGCCCTGAGCGGCGTCACTGTCGTGCTCCTGACGATGACGGTTTTCACATCGGTCTTCGTCGGCACGGCCGGCGCGGTTGGAGCTTCCAACCCGCTCGAAACGACGCCCAAGACGGGCACCTATCAGGACGTTGTGGCGATCAATGTCGTGAACGCCACGGCGAACCAGAAGGTCTATCTCTGCGACGACCAGGCCGCGGACCCGGACGCTTGCCGCGCCCAGGCCATGGCCGATGCGGCGAACCGCGTCCGTGACGTCACGGGCACGGGCACCGCGCTCTTCTCGTCGGTCACGCTCAACCGCGTCGGCACGTGGCACCTCGTTGACGAGTCGATCAAGACCGTCAACACGCCGTGGGCCTCGCTCACGTCGGCCGAGTGGAAGGCTGCCCAGAACCTCACGGTCTCGGGCGTCGGCCTCGGCCTCACCGGCCTGCCCGGTGGCGTGACGTTCACGAAGACGGGGATCCTCACGATCTCCGGCGCGATGATCTACAACAGCTCGTCCGCCGCCGTGAACGGTGCCGCGCTCGGCTCGGCCACGAACACCACGACCGCGAAGGTCCGCCTGACGTACCCCGACGGCAACCAGGTCTACTCGGCCCAGGTTGACGCGCTCGGTCGCTTCAGCTTCCCCGACGTCGCCATCGGTCAGCGCGGCGCGGGCAAGTACGTGCTCGAGGCGTTCATCGAGACCTCCGGTCTCAACCAGAACGTCGGCACGAACGGCGCCGGCAACGAGGGCTACGGCCGCTACCTGTGGATCGTCACCCCCAACGCGCTCCTCGGCGCGGAGTCGGGCAACACGGCCGACGCGAAGCCGGTCTTCGGCTTCCCCGCGAAGGACACCGCGTACCTGAACTTCACGTACCCCGAGGACGCGAAGGTCGTCGACTTCGCGGCCGGCAACGGCGCCCCGTGCGGCGCCGGTGGCGACTTCACGGGCTGTCTCAACATCACCGTGACGACGCCCTCGGGCGCGAAGGCCTACTACGGCCACAGCGCCTCGATCGCGGCTGCGAACTTCGACAGCATCTCGATCGCGCAGGGCTGGAACGACGCGACGCCGACGGAGTACAACCAGGTCCAGATCACGTCCAAGACCACGGGCGCCCCCAACGGCCCCTGGTCCTGGTCGAACCAGGGCGAGGGTGTCTACACCGTCCTGGTGAAGTGGAACCTCCGCCCCGGCGCGACGGTCGACGGCCGTGTGCTCGGCGACAATGAGTACGCGAACACGGCGTCCTACGCCTTCTCGATCGGGAAGGCGGCGACGCTGAACGTCGTGGCCTCGCTCTCGAACTCGGACGTCCTCGGCCGCGCGGCGAACGCCGCGCCCGGCACCCGGACGCTCAACATCGAGATCTTCGGCCAGTCCGACAACCAGCGCCCCGGCGCCGCGGCCCCCGCTTGCGGCACGGGCTGCAAGGCCGCGTACCTCAACGTGACGGGCGACCTCCTCACCCCGATCAGCACGAAGGTGCTCTCGGGCGCGGGCGGCGTCTACGCCGAGAACATCGTCCTCACGAAGGGCGTCGGCAAGGTCAACCTCGAGGTCCAGTGGAACGGCAGCACGTACTCGAAGGTCTTCGACCTCGGGAACAAGTCGCTCCAGGCCTCGGCGTCCCCCGCGGGCGTCACGGTCGGCACGAACGGGAAGGTCACGATCAACGTGATGGACTCGTTCGGCAACCTGATCCCGAACGCGGACGTCCAGCTGTTCTGGCTCAACAACCCCGCGGGCAACGCGGGCGCCTGCGCCACGAACTACTGTGACATCCAGAAGCTCGACGGCGACGGCCGCACCGGCAAGGGCCAGGGCGGCAACTACGAGTTCACGGTCGTCCAGAACCTGATCGGCACCATCGGTGTCCAGGTCCACGACCGCGAGTCGCTCACGGGCACGGACCGCTACGGCTACACGACGTTCTCGATCACGCGGAACCACAACCTCGTGTCGAAGCTCAACGTCACGAAGCTGACGGCCGGTGTCCCCGCCGAGCTCAAGCTGAACGTCACGGACGCCGCCGGCAAGGCGGTCACGGGCGTCACGGCCAGCGCGTACATCTTCACGAAGGCCAACTACGAGGCCTTCGCGGCGGCGTTCGCGAAGGACCCGACGCTCAACCCCGTGTCGGTCGGCGCCGACGCGACGAAGGGCTTCCTCGCCCAGCTCCCCGAGTCCTCGCACAAGGGCAACTATGTCCTCGCGAAGGGCGCGGCGGCGATGGTCAACGGCCTCGCGGCCGGCGAGTACCGCCTGTTCGTCAAGAACGGCACCCACGACAACGTCGGCGTCGAAAGCGCCCTCGAGGTCGTGAACCCCACGGTGACGTTCTCGCCCAACCGCATCAGCTCGGCCTACCTGCCTGACACGAAGGTCACGGTCACGGTGGTCGACCACAACGGTGCGCCGATGGCGGGCGCCCTCAAGGGCGTCAACGACGCGTCCGCGGTGACCAAGAAGCTCCAGGGCTCTGCGGTCATCTGGGGCGGCAACGCCACGTGCGCGGCCGCGGGCGGCGCGGCGAGCGCGTGCAACATGACGGCCAACCCCTCGGGCTTCAACCTCGCGGTGAACGCGAAGGGCGAGGCCTGGGCGTACTTCACGGGCAAGGGCGCCGGTTACCTCAACTGGACCTTCACGCCCTCGGGTACGGCGGTTGACCGCGCGATCCCGGTGCAGATGAACGTCGTCGGTCCGTCGGTCACGATCAGCCCGAACCGCATCCCCCAGGGTGTGCCCTCGACGCTGTCGCTGACGGTCACGGACCTGAACGGCAACCCGCTCAAGGACCTCTTCGTGGCCCTCTGCGGTACGCCGATCTCGACGACGACCGGCTGCACGGACGCGCTCCAGACGGACGCGAACGGTCAGGTCAACGGCCTCGGCATCACGCCGTCGGCCATCGGTACGGTCCGGGCCCGCGTTGCCCAGACTGCGGCCGGCACGCTCGCGGCGGCGAACGCCACGAGCGCGACGGTCACGGTCTTCTCGGGCATGCAGCTCCTCATGAGCCCCGCGACCCCGCAGGTGGGCGACTCGGTGACGATCCTCGCGACGAAGATCGCGCCGGGCAACCCGCCGCTCGCGAACGCCCGCATCGTGGTGAAGGACCCCGCCGGCGCTGTCGTCCTCAACAAGACGACGGCCGCTGACGGCTCGGTCAGCTTCATCCCGAGCGCCCAGGGCGAGTACGCCGTCTCGGCGACGCTCGCTGGATTCGACGACGCCACGTCGACCCTCGCGGTCTCGGCGGCGAAGCCGGTCCACACGCCCAAGGCGAACATCGTGGCGAAGAACCTGGCGGTCAGCTCGGAGTCGCTGAAGGTCGGCGAGGCCTTCCAGGCCACCGTGGAGCTCGTGAACTCGGGCGACGCGGCCGGCACGGCCTCGATCAAGCTGAAGGTGGACGGCATCACGGTGCAGACGCTCTCGACCACGGTCGCGGCGAACAACGGCACCGAGAAGGTCGGCCTCTCCTTCACGCCCGTCGCTGTCAAGCAGTACGCGGTGACCGTCGAGGTCGACGGCGTCGCGCTCGCGCCCAAGACGGTGACGGTGACGGCGGCCTCGACGCCCCCGAAGGACCCGACGGACCCGGTCAAGGACCCGACGAAGCCCACGGCGCCCAGCGGCGTCCCCGGCTTCGAGCTCGTGGCCCTGCTCGGCGCTCTCGGCGCGGCCCTCGTGGTGCTCCGCCGCCGCAGCTAAGGCCAACGCAACGGAAGGGGGCCCGCAAGGGCCCCCTTCATCCCTTCTTTTTCAGTTTCATGCTCCTACGCTGCGCGCCGCGTCGACGCGGCCTTCGTCATTCCGGTCCCCGACCCGGACCCGGTCCCGACGCCCGACACCCGACGCCCGGACCCGGCCCCGGCGCCCGGTCTCGGCTCCGACGCCCCACGCCCGGCACCCGGCGCCCGGCACCCGGCGCCCGACGCTCGGACCCGGTCCCGACGCCCGACGCCCGGCGCCCGGTCCCGACGCCCGGCGCCCGGTCCCGACGCCCGGACCCGGACCCGACGCCCGGCACCCGGCGCCCGACGCCCGGACCCGGTCCCGACGCCCGGCGCCCGGTCCCGACGCCCGACGCCTGGCACCCGGCGCCCGGCACCCGGCGCCCGACGGCCGGTCCCGGTCCCGACGCCCGGTTCCTTCATCGTGCGGTCGAGCGCCGAGGCTAGAGCAGGCGAAGTGAAAACAAGAATGCGCGGCGTTACTTTCCGCGCGCGGCCTTGAGATCGGCGGCGATCTGCTGGATGAGCACGGCCTTGCTGCCGCGGATCTCGACGAGGACGCGGCCTTGTCGGAAGCGGTGGAAGCGAGGGTGGGCGACGCCTTTCTCGAGAATGGGTGAGAGGGAGAGGCGTTGAGCGGCCTTCGCGATCTCGTCCGCGGTGGGATTCTCGATCGCGAGGGCCTTGGGCACGCGACGGATCGGTCGGGGCAGGGCCTCGTCGAAATAGGCGGGCCAGAGCACGAGCCGGTTGTCGTCGCGCGACACCATGTCTACTCGATGAGGACGGCGTTGATGGCGCCGTCCTGGCCGGGGCGGGACGTGACCTTGGCCTTGCCGGCGCTCGTCTGGATGACGGCGCCCTTCGTGATGATGTTCCGCCGGACGTAGTTGGGGTTGGCGGGGTTCTCGGTCACGGTCTTGATCGTGGCCTTGACGGTCTTGCCGGTTTTGGGGTTCGTGACGCTCGCGACGTTCGCGCGGAGGACGCGCGTGCGCGTTTCTCCGGCGCGGACGCGGACCTGCTTGCGCTTGGTCTCGCCGATCGTCGTGAGGACGGGTTCGCGGCCGATCTCGAACTTGCGCTTCTTCGCGGCGAAGATGCGGCGACCGCCCGTGGGCTTGCGTTGGGATTCGCCCTGCCAAATGGCCATGAGGACACCTGAGATGGAGGCGCGAGGATACCACCGGCACTATAAGAGCGTTGCCGTCCCGGGGGGCCCGGCCTCGCGGGGGTCCGGGGCCCCGTTTCCGCCCCGCGGGTCGGGGCGGATCGACGCTCCGGCGCCCGTCCGGCGGAATTCCGGTGGAAGACGGGCCAGGCGCCGATGGTGCATAAGGATTCTCCATCATCAACCGTTGGGGCCCCAAAATCTTCTTATAGGGCGAGGGTTACATAGGCCCCTCGGACATACGGGCTTGCGTTCGAGACCGGAGCCTGCGCGGGCGGTCGTGCGCGGTGTTCCAGACCTTGGTTTCGGGCCCGGCAAAGGAAGGAAGGGTTATGGCGAAGCTTTCGCGGCGGGAGGCGGACTTGGAGATTATCACCGTTGAGGACCTCAGCCAGGCCATCCAGGACCGGATCGGGCTCCCGCAGGAGGATGCGGAGCGCGACGCCGAGTTCGTGATGGACATCTTCGGTTTCAACGACCGCATCATCGACAACGTCCTCGAGCCCGAGGACCGGCAGCTCTTCTACATCCTCGAGGAGGAGGGCCTCCTCACGACGGAGCGCGAGGAGACGACGCTCTACGACGGCCGCGAGTGGCGCACGCACTACTGGCTCTTCCGCAAGGACAAGGTCCTCGGCGCCGCCGACGACTTCCGCGAGAAGAACGCCACGCGCTCGCAGGAGTTCGACGTCTACCACGACCTCCCCGAGGACGTCTGGGCGTCGCGCAAGGCCTGATCGTCCGGCCTCGTCCCGGCATCTTTGACACGTCAGCGGAGCGTCTCTCCGCCGACATCCGGGATGGGTTTGGGCGTGGGCCTGGAGCCATGCGAATCTTTGTCACTCCATCGAAAGCACAAAGTTGAAGCCGTTCAGGGCATAGCGGGCGGACGTGGCACCGAAGACCAGCGGGAAACGCGTCTGCCCGGATTGTGGCAGCACCCTCGTTCCGACCCTGCGGGGATTCAAGTGCCCTCGTCTCGGCTCGTGCGGTCGCGGGGGCGTCGAGGAGGTGGGTCGCGCGGACCGCGACCCCTCCGGCCCGGCCGTGGACGCGTGACGCCGGCCGACGATCTTTCTGGAGCGTCTCTCTCCCATGTCGAAGCAACTCGCCGTTCTCATCGAGAACCGCCCCGGCGCCCTCGCCGACCTGACCGCCCTCCTCGCCGAGACCGGCGTGAACGTGGATGCCATCATGATCGAGGGCAGCCTCGACTTCGGCACGGCGCGCATCCACGCGCCGAACGCGCGCAAGATCGAGAAGGTCCTGCGCGAACACGGCTACCAGGTCGCGTCGGGCGACGTCCTCGTGATGCGCCTCACGAACGAGGCTGGCGCGCTCGCGAAGGTCTGCAAGACGCTCGCGAGGGAGAAGATCAACATCGAGTGCATGTTCGGCACGACGAACGGCGCCGACGAGGCCGAGTTCGTCTTCAAGGTTGACGATCCCGAGCGCGCGCGCCGCGCGCTCGGCCTCGCGTCGTGAACTCTCCGAGGATCCTCGCCGCGGGCCCCGAAAGGGGGAGGGCGGCCCATTCGTCCTCGCGCGCCCAGCGGTAGCCTTCGCGCGGCGCGCCCTCGTACACGCGGATGCGCCACCGTCGGTGCGTGAACGCGTGCTCGTGGCGGGCGACGGCGCGCGAGAGCGTCGCGCCCGTCGCGCGCGCGAGCGCCCGCTTCGCGGCTGCGGCCGTCTCGCCCTCGGCGAGGGGCGGGGTCCAGAATCCCGCAAGAAGGCCGTCGCCCCCGCGCCGCTCGAGCGCGACGGCGCCGTCCTCGCGCCGCGCGAGGAGCGCGGCGACCTCGACCCTTTTCGGCTTCGCGCGCTCGCGCGGGGCGGGAAAGCTTCCCGTCGCCCGGGCGACGCATCCTTCGGCGAGCGGGCACGCGTCGCATCGAGGGTTGCGGGGAAGGCAGACGGTCGCCCCGAGGTCCATGAGCGCCTCGGCGAAATCGCCGGGCGCGTCCACGGGCACCTCGACCGCGAGGCGATCGGCGATCGCCCGGCGGTCGGCCGGGAGGGCCAGGCAGCGCGTCGCGACGCGCTCGACGTTGCCGTCGACCACGGGGACGCGCGCGCCGAACGCGATCGCCGCGACGGCGGCCGCGGTGTATTCGCCGACGCCGGGGAGCGCCCGGAGCGCGGACACGTCGCGCGGGAACGGCTTGTTCGCGAGCGCCTTCGCGGCCGCGTGGAGGTGACGCGCGCGGCGATAGTATCCGAGCCCTTCCCACGCCTTGAGGACCTCCTCCTCGCTCGCCGCCGCAAAGGCCCCGGGGGTCGGCCAGCGGGCGATGAAGCGCTCGTAGTAGGGGACGACCGTCGCGACCTGCGTCTGCTGGAGCATGATCTCCGAGACGAGCTTCGCCCACGGATCGCGGGTGCGACGCCACGGGAGATCGCGCTTCGCCTCCGCGTACCAGCGAAGGAGCGGCGCCGCGATCACGTCACACCTGGGCGAGGAGCTTCCGGACGCCTTCCTGCACCGTGGCGCCCTCGTAGACGATCGCGTGGACGACGCGCGTGAGCGGGAGGTCCAGCTCCTCCTCGACGCCGTAGGCGTGGAAGGCCTGCGTCGCGAGCACGCCTTCCGCGACCATGCCCTTCATCTTGCGGTCGATCTCGTCGGGCGGCGTCTTGAGCGCGAGTTCCCGTCCGTAGAAGCGGTTGCGCGAGTGCGGGCTCGTCGCAGTGGCGACGAGGTCGCCGACGCCCGCGAGGCCGTACACGGTGCGCTCGTCGCCGCCGAGGTCGCGGCAGAGCTCGATCATCTCGTCGAGGCCGAGCGTGATGAGGCAAGCGAGGCAGTTGTCGCCCCAGCCGAGGCCCTCGACCATGCCGCCCGCGAGCGCGACGACGTTCTTGTACGCGCCGCAGACCTCGGTGCCGATGAGGTCGCGGCGCGGGTAGACGCGGAAGGTGGGCGTGTTGAGGATCGCGGCGATCTCCTCCGCGACCTCGATGTGCGGGTGCGCGAGGACCGCGGCCGTTGGCTGGTGCGCGCTGATCTCCTCGGCGTGGTTCGGGCCCGAGAGGGCGCCCACGGTGTGGCCCGTCTCCTCGCCGATGACCTGGCTCATGCGCTTGTGGCCTCCCTTCTCGAGGCCTTTCGTCGCGCTCACGATGACGGCGTCGGGATCGAGATGCTTCGCGTAGGCCCTCGCGGCGCTGCGCGTGCCCTTCGAAGGAACCACGTGCAGCACGACGCGCTCGCCGGCGAGCGCTTCGCTGAGGTCGCTCGTGACCACGAGCGACTCGGGAAGGTGGACGTGGGTGACGTACTTGGGGTTGCGGCGCGTCTTCGCCATCTCCGCCGCGTGCGCCGGGTCGCGCGCCCAGAGCGTCACGCGCTCGCCGCTTGCGGCAAGGAGCGCCGCGAGCGTCGTGCCGAAGGAGCCCGCTCCGATGACGGCGGTCACGCGCGGTCGCCCTCCCGAGGCGCCTTCCGGGAGGGGTCCTGGTGGAAGTCGTCCGCAAGCTCCTGTCCGGAGAGGTCGCGGATCGCGAGCATCAGATCCTCCGTGAGCTTACGGACAAGCTCGCGGTCGTCGGCGCGGCCCGCGTAGGCGGCATAGTCGATCGGCTTGCCGTAATGGAGCTGGACCTTCACGAAGCGGGGCTTCGAGGATCCCTTGGGGAGGGCCTTGTCCGTCCCGACAAGGCCGATCGGAACGATGGGGCACCCCGCGCGGATGGCCATGCGGACGGCGCCCGTGCGGCCGCGATGGAGCTTGCCGTCGGTCGAGCGCGTGCCCTCGGGGTGGATGCCGAGGAGCTTCCCTTCGCGCAGGACTTCGACGCTCTGCTCGAAGGCCTCCATGTCGCCCGTGCCGCGGCGCATCGGGATGACGTTCCACTGCTTGAAGAGGAAGCGCTGGACCGGGACGTCGAAGTGCTCGGCCTTGCTGATCCAGGTGACGGGGCGCCAGATGGGCACGGGGATGAGGAAGCTGTCGATGTACGACAGGTGGTTCGAGGCGAGGATCGCCGCGCCTTTCTTCGGGACGTTCTTCTTGCCCGTCGAGGAGAGGCGGAACATCCCGGCCAGGAGCGGCCTCGCGACGAGGCCGCTCACCTGGTAGAAGACGCTGCCCATGGTGGTCCGCGGATCACGGGAAGCGGGCTTAACCTTTCCTTCAAACCCGATCAGCCGAAGACGAGGGCCACGAAGGCGAGGGCGGCGAGCGCGCGCGCCGCCCAGAGGGCGACCCGCGCGGCCCGCGAGGAGGGCGGGCGGAGCGCGGGAGCGTCGAGGCCGACGACGAGGCCCGCGAGCATCGCCGGGGCCGCTTCCGCGGTCGCGACGCCGACGAACGCCTCCGTGGGGGCGCCGCGCGCGGAGGCGAGGCTCGCGAGGTCGCGGCCGGTCAGCTCGTAGAGCGGGTGATCGTCGAGCGTGAAGAGCACGACGTGGTCCGCGTACGCCGCCACGAGGCGCAGCGCCCGCGCGAGCATGAGCGGGTGGTTCGGCTCGTGCTTGCCGAGCAGGAGATTGAATTCGCTCACGACGAGCGGTTTGCCGTCCGCGAGCGCGGAATGGTACGAGAGCGCGCCCTCGAGCTCCGCGAGGGTGGCGGGGTAAAGGTCGACGCTCACGACGTCGCTCATCTCCACGAACGCGGCGACGACGCGCGGCGAGAGGCCGCTTTGCACCGTGGTGAAGCGGGTGAGGAAGTGGCTTTCGATCTTCACGGTCACGGGCTTGGCGGTCTCCGCTCTCACGGTCGCGACCTGCCGCTCGACGAACGCGATGAGGGAATCCTCGCGGAAACGCTGCCACTCGGTCCAGTTCGCGTCGCCGGGCCCGCGCGGGGCCGCGTCGGCGCCGACCCCCAGTCCCGCCCGCGCCTCGCGCCACGCCGCGAGCGAGAACGGATCGTAGCCCGCGATGCGCGTGAGATCGATGTCGCGCGGATACGAGGGCTCGTTCTGGATGCTCACGTACATCACGCCCGGGAGGTCCGCGAAGCGGCGCGCGGCTTCGCGCAGGAACCGCTCCTTCATGGCGAGCGTCGCCTCGTGGTGGAAGCTCATGTCCCACACGCGCGGCGCGTCTCCAGGCTTCCGGTCGACCCAATGGAAGGGTCGTCCCTGCGCGTCCATCATGACGCCGTCCGGGAAGGAGCGGGCCACCCAATCGGGGGGGTACGTGTTGAGGAGGAGGTACACCTCGAGCCCCTTGTCGACCGCGGCCGACATCGCGCGGTCCGCTCGCGCCCAATCGAAGCGGCCGGGCGAGCGTTCGACGTCGCTCCACGCGATCTCCAGGTGGACGAACGGGAAGGACGAAGCGTCGACCGACGCGACGTCGTCCGTGTGGATGCCGACGATGAGCGGACCCGGGGAGGCGGGGGCGAGGACGGGCAGGAGCGGCGTGAAGGCGAGGAAGGCCGCCGTCGCGAACGCTGCGGCCGCCGGGCGGGCCCCCGGCCCCGCGAACGGGCCGTCCCGGGGGATGAGATGCGTGCCGGCCCACGCGGCGCCGACAGCCGCCGCGAGGCCCCAGAGGGCGTAGGCGGCATCCGACCGGAGGATCGCAAAGGCCTGCTCGGCCGTCGTCGCGGGGGCGTCGAGCCACGCCGCCTCCGCGATGCGGATGGCCGTGCCGGCGCCCCCCAGGACGAGGGCGAGGAGCGGGACGACGAGCGTCGATCGTCGGCCGCCCGCGTCGAGGACGGCCGAGAGGGCCACGACCACCGCGGCCGTCGGAAGCGCCGCGACGACGGGCTCGACGAGGAGAAGCTTCGTGTGGAGCGCGAGCGGCGCGGCCGGAAGGCCGGCGTCGAGGGCGGCGGAGGCGAGGAAGAGGCCGGACGCCGTCGCGAGGCGCCGGCGCGCGGGACCGAGGGCGCGCCACGCGGCCCCCGCAAGGATCGCGCCCGCGATCGCGGGCGGCTCGGGACCGGGCGCGTCCGCGACCCACCAGACGAGCGCGACCGCGAGGAGCGCGACGAGGACCGCGATCCGCTCCTCGCTTGCGCGACGCTCCATGCTTTCGACGTTGTCGCGTCTTGCTTAGGTGGGTTTCGCCAACGGCCTCGCGCGATGCATCCGTTCGAGCATCGTCGTGCCGTCGCCTTGAAGTCGGGGGCCGCTCTACCGTCGAAGGTGCCCGTCCGGGTCTACACGGTGGCCGAAGCGAACCGCGCGCTCGACGAGGTCCGCGCGAGGCTTCCCGTCCTGCGGGACGCCATCCACGGGTACCGATTCGCGGCCGAGCAGCTCGTCGACCTCGAGCGGATGGAGGGCGAGGGTATCCACGACCGCGACCATCCGGCCCACCGGGAGCTCAGCGGCCTCCAGGCCCAGGCGGAGGCCGCGAAGCTTCGGGCGCAGAAGATCCTCGACGAGCTGACGAATCTCGGCGTCGAGGTCAAGGATCCGGTTCTCGGCCTCGTGGACTTCTTCGCCGAGCGGAAGGGCGACCTCGTGTATCTCTGCTGGCAGGAAGGCGAGGCCCAGGTCTCGCATTGGCACACGCTCGAGGGCGGGTTCGCCGCCCGCCGGCCGGTGTCCGAATTCTAGCGTTCGAGCGGTCCAAGAGCCTTCTCGAACCCCTCGATGAGCGCCTCCACGACGCGCTCGCGGGTCACGAAGACGCCTTCGGCGGCGAGGCTCGTGACGCGCTCGCGCACGACGGCGGGGTCCGCCCGGAGGAGCGCGGCCATCCGGGCGGCGTCGCGGCGGACGATGACGGTTCCGTGCTGGAGCACGGCCGACGGCGTGCGGCGCTGGGCCCCGCCGCTGATCTTGCGACCGCCCACGAGCACGTTCGTGCCCTGCTCGCGCACGTAGCAGAGCGCATCGACGGCCGGTCCCTCGACCGACTCCACGACGGCCGGAAGACCGAGCGCGTGGAGGGCGTGGAGGACCCCCTGGGAGAGGAAACGGAACGAGCCCGGGATGTCGCGCGGAAGGCCCGGGTGGTCCAGGGGGACCACGACTGCGTACGTGACTTCCGCCTCGTTGTGGAGGATCGCGCCCCCGCCCGTCGCGCGCTGCACGACGTCGACGCCGAAGGCAGCCGCCGCGCGCCCGTCCACGGCGCGGGCGCGCTGGCTCCGGCCGAGGCTCACGGCCGCGGGCCGCCAGCCGTAGAGGCGGACCGCGGGCTCGCCGCGGGCGAGCAGGGCTTCGTCGCGCGCCATGTTCTCGCGCGCGGGAAGGTGGCCGTCGAGGACGAGCCGGGCCATGCTTCCGCGAGGCTCGGCCGCGATTTGAAGCTTCCGCGCGCGCCCAGCGCGTCCGTCAGCCTTATGGGCGGGTCCCGCCTGCGAAGCACCGTGACCCTTGCGGCGGAGCGCAAGCCCCGGTGGCTCCTCAGACCCCTCCCCAAGGGACCCGCCGTCGCCGAGATGACGAGCCTCCTGCGCGAGCACGGCCTCCACACCGTCTGCGAGGAGGCGCGCTGCCCCAACCGTGGCGAGTGCTGGAGCCAGGGCGAGGCGACGCTCATGCTCATGGGCGACACGTGCACGCGCGCGTGCCGGTTCTGCGACGTCGCTCCGGGCCGCCCGGGCCCGCTCGATCCCGACGAGCCCGCGAAGGTGGCGCTCACCGTCTCGACGCTCAAGCTCACGTACGCGGTGCTCACGAGCGTCGACCGCGACGACCTCCCGGACCAGGGCGCGGGCCACTGGGCGCGCACCATCCTCGCCGTCCGCGCCGCGAACCCGGCGACGATCGTGGACGTCCTCGTGCCCGACTTCCAGGGTCGCGAGGACCTCATCCGCGTCGTGGTCGGGGCCGGGCCGCACGTCCTCGCGCACAACGTCGAAACGGTCCGACGACTGCAGCGCAAGGTCCGCGACGCGCGCGCCTCCTACGAGCAGTCGCTCGCGGTGCACCGGACGTTCAAGCGCCTCGCGCCGAGGACGCCCGTGAAGTCGGGCCTCATGCTCGGCCTCGGCGAGACGCGCGACGAGGTCGTCGAGACGCTCCGCGACCTGCGCGCGGCCGGCGTCGACTTCGTGACCCTCGGCCAGTACCTGCGCCCGACGGAGCGCCACCTCCCCGTCGAGCGCTACGTCCCGCCCGAGGCGTTCGAGGATCTCGCCGCCGAGGCGCGCGCGATGGGCTTCGCGCACGTGGTCGCGGGCCCATTCGTGCGGTCGAGCTACCGCGCATGGGAAGTCGAGTCCATCGTCCGCGGGATCCACGGGCTCCCGCGCGAAGGGGGCGCCTGACGTGTCGAAGAAGTGGCTGCGCGAGCGCTCGAAGGACGTCTGGTACAAGAAGGCGAAAAGCGAGGGCTACCGCTCGCGCGCGTCCTTCAAGCTCCTGCAGATCAACGAGCAGACGCGCATCATCCGGCCCGGCGACCGCGTCGTCGACCTCGGCGCCGCGCCCGGCGGCTGGACCCAGATCGCGGTCGAGCTCGCGGGTCCCGGCGCGCCCGTCGTGGGCGTGGACCTCGACAGGATCGAGCCTCTCGAGGGCGCGACGTTCATCCGCGGCGACATGACGCGTCCCGAGACCGTCGTCGCGGTGCTTGCGGAGATCGGCGGCGAGGTCGACGTCGTGCTTTCCGACATGTCGCCCAACATCTCGGGGTCCTACACGACCGACCACGCCCGCAGCGTCTTCCTCTCCGAAAACGCCCTCGCGTTCGCGACGCGCGTCCTCCGCAAGGGCGGCGTCTTCGTGTGCAAGGTGTTCGAGGGCGAGATGTTCCCGGACCTCCTCGCGCTCGTGAAGGCCCATTTCCGCGACGTGCGCGTCATCTCGCCCGAGGCCTCGCGCAAGGCCTCGAGCGAGGTCTACATCGTCGGGAAGTCCTTCAACGGCAAGGACCTGCGCGCGCGGAGCGAGCCTGCTGAACCCGCGTGGGAGGAAGGGATGGGCCTTCCGCCGAGCCGACGGGCGCGGGCGAACGACGGCGAGGATTAAGGCCCCGCTGCCTTGAGCGCCGCCGCGAACTCGGCCGCCGTCGCATCGGTCCGGAGCGCGGTCGGCAGGATGTGCGTCCGCGTCGCGACGCGGCCCGCGCGCGCGAGCGCCGCGATGACGTCGACGGTCCTCGGCACGGCCTCGAGACCCGCGCGGCTCGTCTCCTCCGGAATGTCGAAGACGTGGCCCGCGACGTCCGCCTCGCCCGCGAGACGGTCGAGGAGCTTCGCGGCGTCCGCCCCGCGCGCGAGCGCGTGGCCGTCGGCCGCCTTACGCATCGCTTCGAGGAGCGCGCGCTCGCCGAGAAGTCCCGTCCAGAGCGGGCCCGCGACGGCGACCTTGCCGCCGCACGCGGGGCAGGCCGCGGGCGCCGCGCGCTCGAAGCGGCGGTCGCCGCACGCGCGGCAGCGGATGTAGAGTCCGACGCTTGCGAGCGCGTCGTCGGCGCGGGCGGCGCCGCGGCGCGCGCGCAGCACGACGCGGAAGTAGTGGTCGGAGGCGTACGCCGCGACGGGCGTGAAGGCGCATTCCCACTTCGCGCCCTGCCGGGCCGCGAAGCCCGCAAGCACGCGCAGGGCAATCTCGTGGCCTTCGTTCGCGCGGAGCGTCCGCGCGAGGTAACGCCGCTCGGCGACGTCCGGGTACACGCCCGCAAGCGCGGGCGCGTCCGTCGCGGTGATCGCGAGGAGTCCGCGGTCGCGCGTCGCGCGGCAGGCGGCGTCCACGAACGGCGCGGGCGAGCCGAAGGGGTCGATGTCGACGACGTGCCAGGACGACTCCCAGAGGAGCGCCCCGAGGTTCGCGCGCGTCACCTCGACGTTGACGCCGTTGCGCTCCGCGTTTTTGCGGATGAGGTCGCACGCGACGGGATTCCAGTCGTTTGCGTGCGCGGCGACGCGCGGCACGGCGACCGCCGCGCGCACGGCCCGCGCGCCGGAGGCCGAAAGGCCGTCGAGCATGCGCCACCCTTCGCCCGCAGCGGCGTCGAGGAGGAGGACCGTGAGGTCGCGACCGAGCGCCATCGCGGGGTTGTAGAATACGCCTTCGCCGCGCGTGCCGGGGCCTCGCTCGCGGTTGCCCTCCGGCACGAGGAGGCGCGCGGCGCCTTCGACGACCTCGACGAGCGGCGCGCCCTCCACGCGCTTCACGCCTGGACGGTGCGCGACTGCTCGCGCATGAACTGCTCGAGGTAGTGAGGACCGCCCGCCCCGCGCGACGTCGTGGCGCTGAACTTCCAGCCGCCGAAGCTCTGGCCGCCGACCATCGCGCCCGTCGACCCGCCGCGGGCGCGGTTCGCATAGACGACGCCCGCCTGCACGCGGTCGAAATAGCGCTGGATCTCCGAGGAGTCCTCGCTGAAGATGCCCGACGTGAGGCCGTAGTCCACCGCGTTCACTTCGTCGATCACGCGGTCAATGTCCTCGTACGGGGCGACGGCGATGAAGGGGACGAAATACTCGCTGCGGAAGGCGTCGTGGCCTTCGGGCAGGCCGGTGACCACCGCGGGCTCGACGAAGTGGCCCTTCGAGAAGGAGCCGTCCTTGAGCGCGCGGCCGCCGACGACGAACCGTCCGCCCGCGGCCTTCGCCTTCGCGACCGCGTCCTCGTACGTGCGCACCGCGCCCTCATTCACCACGGGGCCGAACCCGTTGTCGCGCGATTCGGGGTTGCCGACCTTGAGGGCGCGCGCCTTTTCGGCGAGGCGTTCGATAAACGCGTCGTGCTTCGAGCGGTGCACGTACGCGCGCGACGCGGCCGAGCACTTCTGGCCGCCGAACCCGAAGGCGCTCTTCAGGACTCCGTCGACCGCCTTGTCGAGGTCCGCCTTCGCGGTCACGACGATCGCGTTCTTGCCGCCCATCTCGCAGATGTACGGGCGCGGGCGGCGACCCACGAACGTCGCGTAGTTCTTCATGCCGACCTCGCGCGAGCCCGTGAAGACGACGCCGTCGATGCCCGGGTGGTCGAGGAGGGGCTGGCCGACCTCGCGCCCGCCGCCCGTCACGAAGTTGACCGCTTCCTTCGGCACGCCGGCCTTGAGCGCGATCTGCACGTACTCCCACGACATGAGGGGCGTGTCGCTTGCGGGCTTGAGGACCACCGTGTTGCCGGTGATGAGCGCGCCGGTCGCCATGCCGGTCGGGATCGCGAGCGGGAAGTTGAACGGCCCGATGACGCCGAAGACGCCGAAGGGGCGCATGACGCTCGTGCAGCGCTCCCCGGGGAAGGGCTCGCCCATCTTCTTCTCGTAACCCTGGTTCGCGCGCATCTGGTGCGCGTAGTAGCGCAGGAAATCGATCGCTTCGTCCACGTCGTAGATGGCCTCGACGCGGTTCTTGCCGTTCTCGAGCGTCATGAGCGCCGCGAGGTCGTACTTCGCGGCCGCCATGAGGTCGCCCGCCTTCGCGAAGAGGGCCGCGCGCTTCTCCCAGCCGAGCGCCTCCCACGCGGGCTGCGCCGCGCGCGCGGCGGCGACGGCCTGGTCGACGTTTTCGGGCCCGCCCTTCTGGAAGCGCGCGACGACCTCGTCGCGGTTCGCGGGGTTCGTGTCGTCGAAGGTCTTCGCGGCCGTGACCTCGCGCCCTCCGATGAGCATCGGGTACGTCCGACCGAGGGTTCCGCGGACCTTCTTGAGCGACGCCTCGTACGCGTGGTGGAACGCTTCGAGGGCCTCGGGGGAGGCGCTCGCCTTGAGCCACGTGTTCTCGTTGGTGAAGCCCGCGGACGTCATGCGCGCGCCATCGCCCGCGCCATATAAATCCCCTTGGCCATCCGGGGGAACGGGGGCCCTGGGCCCCATCGCCCGGGAGCGTCGCGGGCCCACCCACCCGGGGGACCCATGCGGGGTCTTTTCCTTTTGCGCGGACAAGGAGGGGCCATGAAGCTCGCGACGACCGCGATGGACGCCTTCCGCGCCCGCGCCCCCTCGAGGGAGCGCGTCGGCGCGGGCCTCCTCGGCGCGAGCCTCGGCCTCGTGCCCGCCACGTGGGCCGCCGCCGTCGCCGCGGGCCCCGGCGTCTTCCTCGTCGCGCTCGGCCTCTGCGCGGGGTCGTTTTTCGGCGGCGTCGCCGTCGTGAACCGCGCGCCTCCCGCGCCCGAGCACGTGGTGGTGCCCGTCGAGGCGGACGCCCTCACGACGGAGCGAGACCCGCCAGCTGTCGAAGCGCCCGCCGCGTGAAGACGCGGCTCATGCTCTTGCGGTAGCTCGGGAGGAGCGACGTGTTCTTCACGGGGCGCACGTTCTCTTCCACCGCTTTCGCGATCGCGTCGATCGCCTCCGCGCCGAACGGCTTGCCGAGGTGCGGCTCGCCGAGGCGATCGAGGACGACCGGAACCGTCTCGAGCGCGTTCGCGACGAGGCGGAACTCCGCGAGCTTCCCGTGGTCGAGCCGGATCGCGGCCGCGATGCCGAGCTCGGGGAAATCGAAGCTCTCGCGCTGGCGAAGCTTCGCGTAGGTGGCCTTGAAGCGCTGCGCCGAGGCGGGGATCTTCACGCGGACGAGCATCTCGTCGGGCCTGCGCTGGTTGCGGTGGATGCCGTCCGGCTCGTAGAACGCCGCCGCGGGCACCTCGCGCGTGCCGGAGACGCTTGCGATCTCGAAGCTGGCGCCGAGCGCGATGAGCGGCGCGGGAAGGTCCGCGCTGAACGTGGCGTAGCACTTCTCCTTCTGCGGCACGACGAGGCAAGCGTCGCCGTCGGCCTTCTTGCAGAAGCCCTTCGACTCGCGCCACGTGTGCGTCTGGTTGAAGAAATAGCAGCGGTTGTCGAGAAGCAGGTTGCCGCCGAGCGTCGCCGAGGCGCGGATGAGCGGCGAAGCGACGAGCTTCGCGGTCTCCGGAATGACGGGAAGCGCGGCCGCGAGCCCGGCGTGGCGCTCGATCTCGACGAGCCGCGCGCCCGCGCCGATGCGCTCGGGGCCGATCTCGCGGAGCTCCGCGACGCGGCCGAGCGAGATGACGTGGCGGCGCGCGTTGAGCCCCCACTTGTAGTTCGGCAGGAGATCGGTGCCGCCCGCGATCCAATCGGAATCCGGATGCTCGGCCTTGAGGCGGAGCGCCTCGCGGAGCGTCGTGGGCTCGTGGAGCTCGAAGGGCGGAAGGAGCATGCTCATCGGGAGGCACCCCCGGGGGCGAGGCGTCGCGCCTTCGCGGGCGGGGCCGGCTTGCGGGGTCCGCCCTGGCGCTCGAGCGCGGCGAACACCTTGTCGGGCGTGAGCGGCAGATCGTAGAGACGCACGCCGACCGCGTCGTAGATCGCGTTCACCACGGCCGGGAGGATCGGGAGGAGAGGGCCCTCGCCCGCCTCCTTCGCGCCGAACGGCCCCTCGGCGTCGTTCGATTCCACGATGTGGACCTCGACCTCGGGCATCTCGTGCACGGTCGGGATCTTGTAGTCGAGGAAGCTCGGGTTGCGGAGGTTCCCGAGGTGGAACTCGAGCGCCTCCGACTGCACCTGGCCGAGGCCCATGTGGATGGAGCCCTCGATCTGGCCCTCGACGCTCAGTTTGTTGAGCGCCTTGCCGCAGTCGTGGGCGGCCCAGACCTTCGTGCACTTCCAGAGGCCGGTCTCGACGTCGACGTCGACCTCCGCGACATACGCGTTCATGCTGTACGCCGGCGCGAGGCCCGCGGTCGCGCCCTTGAACTCGCCGCCCATCGGCGTCGAGATGAACGTGCCCTTCGCGATGAGCGCGCCCGAGCCCGCGATCGCCTCCTTCACGCATTCGTCGAACGTGAGGCGCACCGTCGGGTCCGCGCGCGAGACGACGGTCTCGTTCTCGAGGACGAAGTGCTCCCGGGGCTGACCCGTGAGGCGCTGGGCGGCGTTCACGAGCTGCCCGCGCAGGTCCTCGGCGGCCTTGCGCGCCGCGTTGCCCATCATGAACGTGACGCGCGAGGAGTACGACCCGAGGTCGATCGGCGCCGTGTCGGACGACGAGGAGTGGACGCGGATGCGATCGAGGTTCACGCCGAGCACCTCGGCGACGACGAGGGCCGCCACGGTGTCGGAGCCCTGCCCGATCTCCGCGGCGCCCGTGTGGACGGTGACGCCCGCGTCCATGTCGACCTTGAGGTGCACGGTGCTCTGCGGGTAGCGCCGGGGCTCGATGTCCCAGTGGATCGGGAGGTTCGACCCGGAGATGTAGAAGCCGCAGCCGATGCCGAGGCCCTTCCCGAGCGGCATGCGACGGAAGCGCTCGTCCCAGCGCGAGGCCTCGCGGACGACGCGCAGGCACTCGGGGAGGCCGTTCGACGTGATGCGGAAGTCGTTGATCGTGCGCGAGTACGACGGCATCATGTTCTTGAGACGCAGGTCGATCGGGTCGACCCCGAGCGTCTCGGCGGCCTCGTCGACGAGGACCTCGAGCGCGCAGCGCGAGTTCACGGCCCCGTGCCCGCGCATGGCCCCGGACGGGACCTTGTTCGTGTAGACGCGCCGGCCCTTGTAGCGGAACGCGGGCACCTTGTACGG
This sequence comes from Candidatus Thermoplasmatota archaeon, assembly GCA_035540375.1. Lineage (NCBI taxonomy): Archaea > Methanobacteriati > Thermoplasmatota > Thermoplasmatota archaeon. Next base: position 11,021 of record DATLGO010000090.1, on the reverse strand, counting down.
GCCCATCGAGAGGACGCCGTTGTAGTAGGTCGAAATGATGCCGAACGACGCGAACGCGCCGCCGTCGATCACGGCCTCGATCTCGAGGCCCGTGATGTTGCCGTCCGCGTCGAAGGCGAGCGCCATGTCGGTCTCGGTCGGGTGCCGGCCGCGGCCCGAGTAGAACGACTCGTCGCGGTCGAAGAGGAGCTTCACGGGGCGGCCCGTGCGCATCGCCATCAAGGCGACGGCCATCTCGTGCGCGAAGGGATCCGATTTGCCGCCGAAGCCGCCGCCGACCTTGGGCCTGACGACGGTGATGCGGTGCATGGGAAGGCCCGTCGTCTCCGCGAGCGCGCGGTGCACGTAGTACGGGACCTGCGTCGCGCTCCAGACCGTGAGGCGGCCGTCGGGCGCGTGGTGCGCGATGACCGCGTGCGGCTCGGTGAACGCGTGCGTCACGCCCTTGAAGCGCCAGTGCCGCTTCGCGACGACGGCGGAGGACGAGAACGCGGCGTCGACGTCCCCGAACTCCTGGTCGACGTGCTTCTGCACGTTCGAGTCGTCGATGCCGATTTCCGGGTGGATCTTCTCCTGGACGGGCTTCAGGCCCTTCATCGGGTCGATGTGGTCCGGGAGCCGCTCGTACGCGACCTTCACGAGGCGGGCGGCCTGGATCGCGGTCCACTCGTCCTCGGCCGCGACGAGCGCGACCATGTCGCCGATGAAACGCGCCTTGTCGGGCGGCAGCGGGTGCTCGTCCTTCGTGAGCGGAAGGACGCCGAAGCGCTTGTCGCCGACGTCCTTGCCGGTGAGGATCGCGACGACGCCCGGGAGCGCCTGCGCCTCGGTCGTGTCGATCGCGACGATGCGGCCGTGCGGGACGGTCGAGTGGACCATCTTCGCGACGAGCATGTTCGGGAGCTTGATGTCGTCCGTGTAGACGGCCTGCCCCGTGACCTTCGAGAGGCCGTCGACGAGCGGCGTGCGCTTGCCGACGAGCGTGTAGCCGCGGTCCGGCTTGTGCGGGTGCTCGTCCTTCGGGAGCGGGTCGCGGTACGGGATCCAGTTCTCGAGCGGCGGCTTCTCGACCTTCACGCGCTTGCGCGGGTCCTTGATGGGATCGAGGGGCGGATTCATCGGCGACCGCCTCCGACCTTGGCGAAGGGCTTGGGCGCGCTCTCGCGCGCGAGCGGCTCGCGCGCAAGCGTCAGCTCGCGCGACGCCTGGCGCACGGCTTCGAGGATCTTGACGTAACCCGTGCAGCGGCAGAGGTTGCCTGCGATCGCCTCCCGGATCTCAATGTCCGTCGGGTCGGGGGTGCGGTCGAGGAGCGCCTTCGTCGTCATGAGGAAGCCGGGGGTGCAGAAACCGCATTGGGAGCCGCCGGCCTCCGCGAAGCAGGCCTGGAGCGGGTGGAGGTGCGTCGCGTCGGCGAGGCTTTCGACGGTCCGGACGTCCCGTCCCGCGACGGTGGCGGCGAGCGTGAGGCAGGCGAGGCGCGCCTCGCCGTCCACGATGACCGTGCAGCATCCGCAGGTCCCGAGGTCGCATCCGCGCTTCGTGCCCGTGAGGTTGAAATTCTCGCGCAGCACGTCGAGGAGGATCGCCTGCGGGGGGGCGAGCGTCTCGCGCTCGTGCCCGTTCACCTTGAGGCGCAGCGCCTTCTTCGCGACGCCGCGCGCGCCGTCTCCGTTCTTCGTCGTCACTTCGATCCGCTCCCTTGTCTGACGTCGCGCACGATCTCCGCCGCGACGCTCACCGCGATCTCCGCGGGCGTCTCGGCGCCGACGTCGACGCCGATCGGCATCCTGACGCGCACGAGGTCCTCCTCGCGCGCCCCGCGCGCCGCCGCGCGCTCCCACATGGAGCGGCGCTTCGCGGCGCTTCCGATGACGCCCACGACGCCCGGGAAACCGGCCTTGAGGAGCGCGACAAGCGTGTCGACGTCCTCGTGGTGGCTGTGCCCCATGACGTAGGCGTGGCTGTAGCGTGAAAGGTCGGCCTTCGCGACGAAGTCCGACGGCGCGCCCGCGACGGTCTCGCGGGCGCGGGGGAAGCGCTCCGCGTTCGCGAAGGCGGCGCGCGAGTCGAGGACCGTGTAGCTCCAGCCGAGCGCGTCCGCGACGGCCGCAAGCGCGTGCGCGCAGTGCCCGCCGCCGACGAGCAGGAGGTGCGGCGGCGCGGCGGAGACGGAGATCGCGATCTCGACCGTCCCGCCGCAGACCGAGTCGAGGCCCGTCGGCTTCCAGTTCGCGAGGTCGAACGCATGGACGCCGCCCGCCCCCGTCGAGAGGGCGTCGAGCGCGAGCTTGCGGACGCGCTCCTCGAGGCCTGCGCCCCCGACCGTGCCGCGAGTCGAGCCGTCCGCGAGGACGAGCATCGTCGCGCCGACCTTGCCCGGGACGGACCCTTTCGCGGAGACGACGGTCGCGACCGCGAAGGCGACGCCTCGGTCGACGAGGGCGGCCGCTTCGCGGATCATGCGCGGGTCCAAGTCCGATCCCTTATCCCGGGGCAACCGTCGCGCGCTTCAAAAACGTTCCCCGTTCCACCGCTCGAGCGCCTTCGCGTAGGCCTCGGGCGTGTCGATGTTCTCCAGGACGCCCGGGTCGTCCACCTCCACGTCCACGGCGTCGAGGGCGCCGACGAGCTCCTTGAGCGGCGTTGCCGGGTGGAGCCGACGGGCGGCGTTGGCGGCCGAGGCGGAAAGAAGGATCGGATGGCCGCGCGCGCCCGCGTGGACGGGTCGCGCGACCTCATGCGTCCCGAGCCCGACGACAAGCGCGTCGAGCGTCGAGGCGCGCACGAGGGGGTGGTCGACAGGGTGCACGAAGACGGGTCCCGCGGGCGCCACGGCGAGGCCGCGAAGGAGGCTTCCGGTGCGGCCCGCGCCGGTCGCCGGGTTCTCGACGAGGGTCGCGGGGAGGTCGGGCAGCGCCGCCGAGACGATGGGGAGCGTGTCCGTCGCGAGCACCACGACGACGGGGTCGGCGCCCGTCGCGCGGGCGATCCGGACGACGCGCGCGAGGGCGCGTTCGCCGCCGAAGTCGAGGAGCGCCTTCGGCGATCCCATGCGCCGGCTCGCGCCCGCGGCGAGCACGATCGAGGCGACTTTCACGTCACGGGCCTCGCGCTTCGGGGATCGGCGTCTCGGCGGCCTCCGCGAGCGCGGCCTTGCGGCGGGCCGCGAGGCGGGCCCGGGCTTCGCGCTCGGCGCGACGCTCCGCGAGCGACGACTTGAGGAAGCTCGATTCGAGCGCGACGAGGGTCACGGCGAGGCCGACGAGCAGGCCCGCCGCGAGGTTCCACATGACGTTGCCCGGGAACGCCGCGGTGAGCGCGAGCGCGATGAGGCCCGCGAGGGCGAGCCAGGCGGGGAACAGGACGAGGGGCTTCACGCGGTCCGGCACGTCGGCCGCGCGCCGCGCGACGCCCGAGGTGCCCGCGACCGCGAAGGCCGCAAGGGCCCCGGCGGGGAGGGCGAGGACGAGGCCCCAGACGAGGTCGAGGCCGGAGAGCGTCCAGGCGGCCATCACGAGGGCGCTCGCGACGAGGCCCGCGGGACCCGCCGCCGCGTGGCGGACTTCGCGCGACACCCCCGGCACGTAGTCGGGATAGCGGCGCCACCGCGAGGGGCCGCCCCAGAGGAGGAGCGCGAAGGCCGACGCGAGCGCGGCGCCCGCAAGGAGCGCGATCGGCAGCTCGAACGACGTCGGGAGGCCCGGCACGAGCGAGAGCGCGCCGCCCACGAGCCACGCCATCGGGGCGAGGAGGACCGCGAACGTCGCCGCGAGGAGGAGCGGGCGCGGGCGGCCCGGCACGTCGGGCATCTTCGGCAGGCGCCGCGGCCGCGGCACGCCGAAGACGAAAAACGCGATCGCGAAGGCCGCCAGGAGGCCGACGGGCGCCGCAACGAGCGGCGCGAGCACGGGGTCGACGCCCGTGAGGCCGAGGCCGATGAGGAAGTAGAACAGGGCCGCAAGCGCGAGGCCCGCGGGGAACGAGAGGTACGGTTTCGTCTCGGTCGGGATGCGGCGCCACGCGGTCGCCGCGCCGACCCAGAACTTCGGGAACCCGACGAGGAGATACGCGATCGCGGCGCCCGCGGCGAGCGACACGCCGATCGTCGCCCAGGCGAGGAACTGGATCGGCGCGACCTGCGTCAGGAAGAGGCCGACGAACGGGTAGAACGCGACGAAGAGGATCGCCGCGATGGGGAAGAAGAGGTACGGTTTCACCGCGCTCGGCACGAGGGGCCGACCGTCCTTCAACCGGACTTCGGGCGGCCCGAGCAGGATCCACGCGGTCGCGAGGCCCGCGGGCACCGCGACGAGGAGCGAGATGTCGAAGAGGTGCGTCGTCATCCCGAGGACGAGGAAGACGAGGAGGGCGGCGCCGACGGCCGTCGGGACGAAGAGGAGCGTGCGCTTGAGCGCGGGCGTCTTCGCGAGCACCGGCTTCATGACGGTCCCGAAGTACGCGAGGGCCCGTTATAAACGCTCTGACGACGCGCCTTGAACCTCAGTCGCGGCTCAGGTACTCGGCGGGGACGGAGTCCGTGACGTACACGGTCTTCCCGGCCTGCTGGATGAGCATGCCGTCCGCGATCGCGCGGATCGCGTCGACGACGAGGATGATCGGGTTCTCGGCGCGGCGCAGGCCCGCGGAGAGCGCGTTCTCGTACGTCTTCGAGAGGTGGACCTTCTGGCGGTCCGTGGGCGTGAGGCCGCGCTCGAGGATGATGTCGACCTCCTCCTCGGTCACGGGATAGTAGAGCTTCGCGGGAATGTCGTCCGTCGGAAGGTCGAGGTCCAGCTTCATGCTGTGACCGTACGTCGCGCGGATGCGGTCGCCCTCGACCTGGTAGCGGCCCTTCGGGTCCGTCGCCGCGATCGCGACGAGGTGATAGGGCTTGATCCAGTGCAGGCGCTCCTTCTGGCCGCGCATCTGGTCGACGAACTCGCCCATGCGGACCCAGCCGTGCTCGTCCATCTGGACGCCGAACTTCTCGGGGAAGTGGCGCAGGACGCCCGCCATGATGCGACCCACGCGATTGAGCTCGTGCTCGTTCATCATGAATCGTCCCTCCTGGCCGCACGTCGGGCAGGAGGTCCCGCGGAAATACCCGTGGGAATGGCATTCGCGAAGCATCGGTGACCCGCGTTGGGATGCGGGATCCTCTAAATAAAGTCTGGGGGGCGCCCGGCGAGGGCGGCCGACGCCTTTTTCATCGACGTCCCGTTGAGGGCCCCATGGACCAGGACGCGGCGAAGCGCAGGGCGGCGTGGAAGGCGTGCGAGTTCGTCGAGAGCGGCATGGTCGTCGGCCTCGGCACGGGCTCGACGGCCGCGCACGCGGTGAAGCGCCTCGGCGAGCGGGCGAAGAACGATGGCCTCCGCATCACGGGCGTTCCCACGAGCCTCGCGACGGAGCGCCTCGCGCGCGAGGTCGGCCTCCCGCTTGCGACGCTCGACGACGTCGACCGCGTGGATCTCACGATCGACGGCGCGGACGAGGTGGACCCGAAGCTCGACCTCATCAAGGGCCTCGGCGGCGCGCTCCTGCGCGAGAAGATCGTCGCGAGCGTCACGGCGCGGCAGATCATCATCGTCGACGCCACGAAGATCGTCCCAAAGCTCGGCACGAAGGCGCCGCTCCCCGTCGAGGTCCTGCCGTTCGGCCAGGCCGCGGTCAAGCGCGCGCTCGAGGCGCGCGGGTGGAAGGTCGAGCTGCGTCGGCGCGACGGCAAGCCGTTCGTCACGGACAACGGAAACCTCGTCTTCGACGTGCGCTTCGCGGAAGGCATCGAGGACGCGGCGGCCCTCGAGCGCGAGGTCAACACGATCCCGGGCGTCGTGGACAACGGCCTCTTCGTCGGTCGCACGTGGAAGGTTGTCGTCGCGGAAGCCGACGGCTCGACGCGGATCCTCTCGCGCCCGTGATCACGGGGGCGTGGCGGCGCGGCCGGTCTCGGCCGCAAGCGTGCGGAGGCGCGCGATCGCGTTGAACGTGCGCTCCGCCTCGGCGCGCTTCGTCCGCTCGATGTCGGCCACGACGTCCTCGAGCTTGACGAGCAGACGGTAGCAGTGGACGGGGCGCCCCTTGCCTTCCTTCTTCAGGTCGCGCTTCTCGACCCACGCGTGGTCGCGGAGCGCCTGCATCGCGACCGAGACCTCGGGCTGCCGAAGCCCCGCGCCGTGCTCGATCTCGGTCGAGACGGCTTCGCGCACCTGCGCGAGGAAGACGAGCGTTTTCGCGAGGTTGCGCGGCATCCCGAGGGTCGCGAACAGATCCGCCATCTCCTCATCGCGCTCGTCGAGCGTGAGGGTGGTTTCGCGACGCATGGCGCGGATAAATATTCGGAGCTATATATATACAGCCGGCGCGGGACCCTCGGCGTAGGACTTCGTCCTGCGCTTCCCCGCCCTTTCCGGCCTCGCTCCGCTCGGCCTCGGGGGGCCTGCGCCGCCCTCTTCGGGGCGCTGGCGCGCCCGTCCCCGCTTTCTTGTCAAAACGGAGTGACAGGCGCTCGCTCCGCGCGCGCGATCTCTTCCCTGCGCGCGGGAGGCATCCGCGTCCGGTCCCGGTCCCGGACCCGACGCCCGGTCCCGGACCCGACGCCCGGACCCGGACCCGACGCCCGGGCCCGGGCCCGATGCCCGGTCCCGAGACCCGACACCCGGCACCCGGGCCCGGTCCCGAATCCCGGAGCCCGACACCCGGTCCCGACGCCCGGCGCCCGGCTCCCGGGCCCGGTCCCGGCACCCGGAGCCCGGTCCCGACGCCCGGTCCCGGATCCCGGTCCCGGTTCCCGACGCCCGGTTCCCGACGCCCGGTTCCGCGACTCGGCCGTCTCGGGGTTCCCGCGCGGGGCCCCGGCTCGACCGGGGGCAGCGGGCGATCCTCCGCGAGGCGCGCCAACTTATATGTAGGGGAACGGGATTGTTCGCCCGCTCCGAGGAACCGGTCATGAAGAGGAGTTCCCGCGTCTGGAAGAAGAAAGGCAATCAGCGGTGGAAGTGGCGCAAGAAGAAGATGCGCCGCCGCCGCCGAGCCGCGAAGCAGCGCCGCGGCCACTAGGCCGTTGCCGTCTGCGTCTTCACCGACGCGACTCCGCTCGGAGGCCAGCCCGGCTTCGGCCGGGCCTCTCCTTGGGGGCATGGTCTAACCAGGCATGACAGCGGGCTCCAGTTACAGCGAAACAACATGACATGAATCGGGTCTGCGCGAGGCACCGGGGACGCTCGGGCCGATGACGACTGACTGGAGCGCGACTCGTTGTAGAAGAGACCCGCTTGTCTGGGTTCAAAACCGTGCAGGTCGACCGGCCTGCTGGGTGAAAATCCCAGTGCCCCCACTTCCTTGTTCCAGCGGAAAGCTTCCGTCACGGACCGTCGCCGGGTCCTGTCGTGCGGGAGGCCCGCGCGGCCTTCGGCGTCGTCCTTGAACCGGGGTCGACGTCGGGCGATGCCCGAGCGCCGATGCCGCTTGCGCGCCGTGACGTCGGCCTCGTGGCCCCGCCGCGAGCCGCTTTCGCGCGTCGTTTCCGGAGAGGCGCCTTCCGGGCTCGCGCTGCATCGCGCGACGACGCGGACCGGCCGACGCGCGGACCCTGGATCGCCTCACTCGGGTCCGCGGCTCCCGCGCGCGGCGTAGATGGGGCCGGCGCCGAAGACGTACGCGTACCACACGAGCCAGAAGCTCAGCACGAAGGCGCTGATCGTGGAGATCAGGCCGTCCTCGATGAGGTAGGGCAGCTTCAGGAGCGCGATGACGAACACGCCGAACCCCGCGACGAGCAGCCACCACGCCATCGTGACCTCGAAGCGCATGAGCCGCACGGCGCGCGACCACGCCTCGAACGCGCTCACCTTGCGCGCGCGGTGCTTGGGGGTACGGACGAAGCCTTGCTTCGATCCCGAGATGCCCTTGAGCGCGGCCCACGTGGTGAAGAACATGATGCTGAACCACACCCCGACGACCTGGAGCGTCTGGCGCATGTCCAGGCCGACGGCGCGGCCGAGCGCCCACCGCATGCGGAGGATGCCCTCGAGCATGACGAAGAGCGGCACGAATCCCATGAGCGCGATCTCGCCGCGATGGTAGTTCACCATCGGGAAGCCGAAGATCTCGCCGAGGCCCATGAGGAGCAGGATGCTCGCGATCACGAAGATGATGACGCCCGAGAAGTAGTGGAGGCCGCCCGCGAGGAGGTCGAAGCGCTGCCTCGGCGTGAGCTTGCTCCGCCAGATCTTGTGGCCGTGCTTCCTCAGGATCTGACCGCCGCCGAAGGCCCATCGGTACTGCTGCGACTTGTAGCCCGAATACGTCTCGGGGATGAGGCCGCGGCCGTACACCTTGGGCACGTAGAGGGACTCCCACCCGAGGTCGCTCATGCGGAGCGACGTCTCGGCGTCCTCGCAGAGCACGTCCTCGCCCCAGCCGCCCGCGTCGACGAGCGCCTTCTTCCGCATGACGCCCATCGTGCCGCAGAAGATGATGCTGTTCGCCTCGTTGCGCGCGGGCATGATCGCGTCGTAGAAGAAGCGGTTCGCCCAGTAGATCTGGCGCGTGAACGGGGAGTGGTCGCGGTTGTGGAAGTCCTGCGGCGACTGGAGGAAGCCGAGCTTCGGGTTCTCCTCGAAGTAGCCGACGACCTCCTTCAGGAACTCGGGCTGGACCTTGTAGTCCGCGTCCACGACCGCGATGAGCTCGACGCCCTGCGGTGAGCGCTCGAGCGCCGCGTTGAGCGCGCCGGCCTTGTAGCCCTTGCGCTCGGCGCGGTGCATGTACTTGATGCGGTCCTGGTGCTCGCGGCAGAAGCGCTCGATCTCCTCGCGCGACTTCTGCTCGGTCGAATCGTCCGCGACGACGATCGCGTAGCGGTCGACGGGGTAGTCCATCCGCAGGAGGTGGTCGAGCACCTCCATGACCACGTGCGGAGGCTCGTTGTACATCGGCACGTGGAACTCCACGAACGGATACGAGCGCGGCGTGCGCGCGGCGTGCGAGTAGTGGCGGCGCCAGCTCTTGCGCGACACGCGGTCGACGGTGTAGTACGCGTAGATGATGACGAACGACAGGCTCACGAACTCGGCGAGGAAGAGCAGGATGTTCAGGATGGACGGGTTCTTCGGCAGCATCACGGTCGCGGAGTAGAGGATGAACCCGACGACGATGATGATGAGGCTCATGTAGAGCATCGTCCCGACGACGGTCCACTCCCCGGACCCCACGCGAGCGCCGAAGGCGCCGAGGAGGATCATGAGGATGTACGCGCCGGGCGCGCCGATCGTGTTCTCGAAGATCCAGTCCGCGCCGGGGTCCATGACGGGCGCCTGCGCGAGGAGCGTCACGACGTGGATGACGAGGCCCACCGCGGCGCCGAGCGTGAACCCGACGATCATCCGGCCGGCCCGCGCGACGGCGCCCTTCTCAGACTTGCGTGAACCTGGGCTCTTCACGTTCCTTCACCTCCACGGAAAAGACGCATTCGGGGGACCCCGTGCCCGCGCACGCCTCCTCCACGACGTCGACCTCGCGGTCGAGCGTGGCTCCGCAGCTTCCCGCGAGGATGCCGCGCGTGAGGTAGCAGAGGGGCTCGTCGACGGCGGGCGCCTTCGAGAAGGGTCCGTTGCGGACCGTGAACTCGTGCCGCTTCTTCGCGCTCTTCACCTCGAAGGTCCCGAGGTCGAGCCTGTCGAGCGCCCTCGCGAGCTCCTCGAGGTTGGGCGCGCGCATGCGCTCGCCCACCGCGACGCCGTCCCAGTACTGGACGTCCGCATGGCGGATGCTCCAGATCGCGGCCTCGAGCCCGAGCTTCGGCTCGGGCACGTCATAGGGGCTCGGCGGGATGGCGCCTTCGCGGTTGATCGCGACGATGACGAGGCTCGCGACGAGGAGGCCGAGCCCGCCGAAGACGAGGACGAGGGGATCGAGCATCTCAGCCCCTCACCGCGACGAACGTGCAGACGGGGTCGCCGCGCTCGCGGCAATGCTCCTCGTCCACCTCGAAGCGCGTCTGGGTCGTCCGGTAGAGGAGGCCGGAGAGGAGGCCCGCTTCGAGATCGTGGTTGCGCGTGCGCGTCGCGGGCAGCCGCTTCGCGACGAAGGTCTTCTCGCCTCCGTCGTCGGAGGCGAGCGTGAAGCTCATGGCCTCGTCGCGCAGGAGACGCAGCGCCTCGTCGACGTCCTCCGCGGGCAGATTGCGGCCGATCGTGAATCCGAGATAATAGTCGCGGCCGTGGTGCTCGCCTTCCTTCGAGGAGGGACCGCCCTCGGCCTGCGCCTCGCGACGCGAGACGAGCCAGACGAGGGCGGGAAGCGCGAGGAGCACGAGGATGAAGTTGCGGAAGCCCGCGAGCTCATCCATCGGACGTCTCACCCCGAGCGACGCGGAATTCGCAGAACGGGTCGCCGGCGGCGACGCAACGCGTCTCCTTCGCCGCGAATCGCGCGCCTTCGAGGTTGTCCAACGCGCCCGCGATGATGCCGGCCTCGAGGAAGCACACGGGGGTGCCGATGCGGGGCGCGCCCTTCGAGACGTCGGTGCCCGTCAGGCGCGCTTCGATCTCGTCGCCGCGGGATCGGAACTCGGCCGTCTCGGCGATGCCGTTCAGCTTGAGCTTCTGGGCGAGGTCGGCGTAGCCCGCGCTGTGGATGGTGCGGCCCACCTTCATGCCCTTCTCGTAGAGGATGTCGCGGTCGCGCAGCGTCGCGACCAGGCTCTGGAGCTGCCGCGGGCGCGCGATGCGGCGGTTTCGGGTCTCGGCGAGGACGCTCTCGCGCGCGCCGACCTCGCGGACGATCCGCTCCCATTCGCGCGCGAAATCCCTGGGTCCTGGACGGGCGGGGCCCGCGGGACGCGCCTTCGGCGCCTCCGCCGGGGCCGCAAGGACGGCACGGGCCGCGGGACGCGCGGGCTCCTCGACGGGCGTGAAGGTCGTCACGGCGTCGGGGACCGGCGCCGCGAGGCCGCCGCCCCAGCCCGCGCGGCCGCGCGGGCTGGGGCGGCGGCCTCGCGGCGCCGGTCCCCGACG
>DATLGO010000089.1 GCA_035540375.1 Candidatus Thermoplasmatota archaeon | reverse complement strand
GGGTGAACACGCGGCTTGCGTCGTAGAGGTCCGCGCCGCCGAGGTCGAGGCTCAGCGCGACGGGCGCCGTGTAGCCCATGGGCCGCGTATCGGCGTAGACGCGGAGCGGGGCCACCCCGACGAGCCTGTCCGGGCTGGGCGCGGTGAGGGTGGTGTTGAGGATCGCGCGGCCGGGCGCGTTGAGGTAGACGTCCGCGCCGGCGAGGTCGAGGCTCACGAGCGCGGCGCGGCGCCAGACGCTGCCGGTCGCGTCGTCGATCGCGAGGAGCGCGGGGAGGTGGAGGACCATGCCGTGGTTCTCGCTGAGCGCGCCGGTGAGGGGGAGGTCGCGCCACGCGATCGAGGCGTTCGGGAAGCCCACGAGGCCCTCGTCCTCGCCGGGGTCCCAGTCCGAGGCGAGGGGCGGCACGTCGAGGTCGAGCGCGAGGCTCACGCCGCGGCCCTTGAAGTCGTTGCGCTGCTCGGCGGCCTCGCCGATCGCGGTGATGTTGAAGCGCGCCTGGACGTAGGCGCCGAGGGCGAAGCCGCCGTTCGAGACGAAGCCCGTGTCGCGGCCCGCGAGGTCGAGGAGGAGGCCGTGGCCCGTGCCGTGGCCCTGGCCCTGGCTGTGGCCGGGGCGGCCCGTGCTCGCGTAGGTGTCGTCGCCCGCGAGGTCGAGCACGAGCCCGAGGCCCGAGTGGTTCGCCGCGCCGAGGGTATACTCGTCGCCGCGATAGAGGTCGCGGCCCGCGACGTCGAGCACGAGGCCGACGGCGGCCGGCGTGGGAAGGCCGCCGAGGCCGATGCAGCCGAAGTTCGGGCCGAGCTGGCCCACCGCTGGACAGCGGGAATCCGGCGTACCGACGCCTTCGAAGAGCGCGCGCTGGCCGAACCCGATCGCGCGGAAGCGCGCCGAGTACGTGTCGTCGCCGTCGAGGTCGACGAGCAGGCCCGCGGAGGGGAAGCTCAGAATGCGGGGACGGTAGCAGGTTGTCGCGGTGCGCCCCGGCTCGCACACGCCGGGAAGCACGTCGAGCAGGACCGCCGTCGCGTTGGCCGCGCCGAGCCCGTCGTCCTTCGCCTCGTAGCGGTCGTCGCCCGCGACGTCGTACAGGAGGCCGACGCCGCCGCCCGCGCTTCCGGCCGTGAAGGCGCGGCGCGCGGCGTAGCGGTCGTCGCCGCCGAGGTCGATCGCGAGGGCGACCGGCGTGCGCCAGGGGTAGCCGGTCGTGTGGACGCAAGGGGACTCCGCGTCCGCGCCCCCGCTTTGCGGGCAGACGACGGTCCGGTTCTCCCCGAGATCCGAGGGAGGCGTCCGGCCCCGCAGCCAGCTCGCGTTGAACGTGCCGCCCGCGTTGTTGAGGTAGAGGTCGTCCCCGCCGAGGTCGATCGTGAGGTATTGGTAGCGATCGGGGTTGATCGTGGTGTTCGAGGAGAGGCGGGGCCGGAGGTACCCGTCCATGAAGGCCGTGCCGCCGACGCGGAGCTGGCACGGGTCCGTCATGCCGATGTTGCCGGGCGGAGGAAGCGGGGCCTTCCAGTCCTTGCCGCACTCGGGCATCCAGTTCAACGGATCGTCGTCGTCGCGGGGCCGGAAGAAATTCCCGTAGACGAAGGTGTAGAATCCGTTCTCGATCTGCGCGGGGCTCCCGAAGCCGAGCAGGTTCGTGTTGTAGAAGTTGTCCACGAGCAGCGCGCCGTTGCGCTGGTTGGTCGCGTAGACGGGGAAGGCGCCGAAATCGTCGCCCACGACGCTCGACCCGTCGCCCAGGATCGCGACGTAGCCGAAGGGATCGCGGAAGATCACGTCGTTCGCGGGATCGCACGAGGAGCCGGTGTCGAAGAGGATCTCGCCGTCGAGCGAGAGCGGCTGCGAGTTCGCGGGCTCCTTGCCGTCGATCGGGTTTCGGCCCACGACGTCATGCGTCTCCTGGCCTTCCGAGAGACCGTCGTTGTTCTCGTCCTGCGTGATGACGACGCGGCAGCGGGCCTCGTCGACGGTGATCACGTAGGCGGCGGGCGAGAACAGGGCCGGGGTGTCGCGGCGTCCGTCGCCGTTGATGTCGATGAACAGCTCGTACGACCCGTTCGCGTGCGCGCGGACCGCGAAGCGCGACCCGAGCACGGTCTCGTTCACGATGTCGTCGGACCCGGCGGCCATCGCGGGCGGCGAGACGACCCACCAGGGCGCGGTCGGAACCGCGGGCGGGGCCGCGGCCGTCGCGGCGGCGGCGGAAAGGAGCAGCGCCGCGGCCTCGAGGATGGCGGGGTTCTGCGCGGCGCGGATCGTGTCCACGTGCGCGCGGAGGAGCAGGATGTCGGAGGGCGTCGCGCCCGGCTTCGCGGCGAGGCGCGCGAGGTCCTCGGCGGCGAGAAGCGCCTGCGTGTCGAGCGGGCGGGTCGCGGCGAACGTCCAGGCTGCGTTCGCGACGACGATCGCGGCGAGGTTGCGGGCGGCCGCGGCTTCGAGGTCGTCCGGGAGGTGGCGCGTCCCGGCGATGGCCCACGAGACGCCCGGGGTCACGGGGACCTCGAGCTGGAGGTAGAGCATCCAGAGGAGGGACGCGAGCGAAGGCACCTCGGCGGGCATCTCGGGGAGCTCGCCGCGCACGTCGTGGCCCGCGAGGCGGAGCGCCCACCGGTAGGCGTCGCGGGGGTCGCCCTCCGCAAGACGGGGGATTTCGCCCGCGACGTGGTCGGCCGTGACGGGAAGTCCGCGCTCGACGCTTGCGACCTGGAGGAGGAGGCCCCACTTCTCGAGCACGGGCGCGGTCTCGCGCACGGCGCGGTCCACGAGGCGCGCGGCCTCGGCGGCCGAGGCGGGGTCGCCGCGCGCGAGGAGCAGGTTGCGCGAGGCCGTCGTGAGCGAGGGGCTCGAGAGCGCCTCGAGGTCAGCGGGCGTGAGCGTGCCGAGCGCGCGCGTCTGGAGGACGGCCGCGTCCATGAGCGCGGCGAGGAGCGTCGCGAGGGCGCACTGCATCTCCTGCGGGAGGGCCGCCGCGCGGGCGCGCTCGCGGGCGACGACGGCGGGGTCGAGGCCG
>DATLGO010000088.1 GCA_035540375.1 Candidatus Thermoplasmatota archaeon | reverse complement strand
CCGAAGGCCCGGCCGCCTTTTAACCTTTTTTTAGCGGATGGAGCGCAGGGTGATCTGGAAAACGAGATCCTTTCCCGCAAGCCGGTCGGCGGGATTCGGGTTTTCACCATAGGCATCCCGGGCAGGGATGCGGACGAGCTTCGTTTCGCCCACCCGCATGCCGACGAGGCCCTCGCTGAAGCCCTTGATCACGCTGATGTATTCGGGCCCCGAGGGGCGGCATCCGGTTCCTGGGATGTGGACCCCGAGCGGCGCATACGACGGCCGGACGGAGAATGCGTCGTCCTTCGGCCACTCCGATCGGGCCACCGATTCGATCGAGGTGTCGAATACGCGACCGTCCGTGTGAAGGCCGATGTAGTCGACCCGGACGTCGTCGCAAGCGGCGACGGAGGCGTTCCCCGGCGGGCGGACGGCGACGTCGACCGAGACGAGGCCCCGATAACCGTTCGCGCTCGTGACGGCGACCGGCACGGTGATGTTGCCGGTCGGCATCCCCGCGGGAACGCCGACCCTCACGAGGAGCAGGCCCGCTTCGCGGCGCGCCACGCTCACGGGGTCGGCCGCGACGGTGACGCCCGGCGGCGCGCCGTCGCCTGCGGTCGCGGAGAAGGTGTCTCGCGCGCCGCCCGTGTTTTCGATGCGCACGCCGTACATCGTCGCTCCGCCGGGCGCAGTTTCGTGCTCGTCGTGGAGGAGATCGACCTCCGCGCCGGGCGTCGCGAAGAAGAGGCGCCAGGCGCCGTAGGTCAGCACGACCACCCCGAGCAGGAGGATGGCCGCGACGACGAGACGTCCCTTGGACGTCTTCATGAAGGGTTCCGGCTTCGCGGGGTTCGACCGGGTGCGGCGTCGGGCGTCGGCCATCGCGCCGGCAATGACGTTCCCGCCCTTGAGCTTTAGGCGAAGCTCGTCAACGCCGGGTCGCCGAGCGTGTCCGGCTTGTAGTGCAGGACGTAGAAGCCCGTGTAGCGGTCCGAGGCGTAGATGTAGCCGTTCCGGACGGCGACGTCCCACGTGTTCGGGACCGCGGCGCGCTTCGCGTCGAAAAGCTCGACGTGCTGGTGGGGCAGGTAGTACCCGAGGACCTCCGGGCGGGCCGGGTCGCCCACGTACTCGCCGCCGAGGATGGTCGCGAGGTCGAGGACCCACACGCCCGCGTGGTTGTAGGCCATGTACATGCGGCCGTCCACGAGCTGGAACTGGTGCGTCGTGAGGCGGAGATTCTGGGCGCCGTGCTCGCCCGGCGGAATCCATTCCGCGCTGAGCTCGATGGCGCGGAAGTCCTTCGCCTCGAGGATCCACACGGCGGGCACGGTGTTCCCGAGAAGCTCGGGGGCCGCGACGATGAACCGCGTGCCGTTCAGCACGATGGGCATCGCGCTGTGCACGTTGCCCTCGTAGCGCTTCGCGCCCTCGCCGCCCCACCCGCCGAGCTGGAGGGGCGCGAGCGGGTTCGAGACGTCGACGACGTGGAGGCCGAGGTCCCAGTAGGAGACGTAGAGCGTGGGGCGCTTGTCGAGCGGGTCGATCACGAACGTCATGTCGTGCGGGAAGGGGGTCCTGTCCGGCCCGTTCACGAAGCCGAGGACGCCGGCGGTGCCGTGCGGGATGTAACGGCTGCGGGGCACGAGGCGGTTCGCCTCCCACGAGTAGATCTCGATGGCTTCGCCGACGCAGAACACCCATCGCCCGCCCGCGTAGTCCTTGACGGACAGCATGTGGCAGCCGAGCGGCGGCACGGGCGTCGCGCTCACGAACTTCGGCGCCTTCGGATCCGTCACGTCCCACACCGCGACGCCCGCGGTCGCAAGCGCCTTCTCGCCGATCTCCGACGGGGCGGCCGTGCGCTGCGAGGCGGCGAAGACGTACTTCCCGTCCGGGCTGAACTTGACGTCCACGACGTACGCGTCCGGCATCATCGCGCGGCCGACGACCGTCGGCTTCGTCGGGTCCGCGACGTCCACGAGCACGAAGCCCGGCACCGAGCCCCGACCGAGGATCTGCACCACGACGAGGTCGCCGTGGAAGTCCAGCTCCCCGATGTAGCTGTACGGCTTGCCCTCCTCGCCGAGCGGGGTCCAGCCGACGAGCGCCATCGTGTCCATCGAGAGATTGTGCGCCTCGAAGTCCGCGTGGTCGTGGTCGTCCACGATGGGATCCACGAAGACGCGCGGCGCGGGCGTCCCGACGTCCGGGGGCGGCGTCGGACCGGGGCCGCCCACGCAGCCCGCAAGCACGGGCGCCGCAACGAGGAGCGCGAGGACGAGGAGCGTGGAACGGATCGAGGGGACGACAGGCACGCGGAGGCGACGGGGGGTGCCGCCCATAACGTTTGTCGTGGGGCGGCCGTCGACCGGGCGCCGGGATTGGGGAGCGGGTCCGGGACCGGGCGTCGGGCTTCGGGACCAGGCGTCGGGTCCCGGGCGCCGGGCCCGGGCGTCGGGAGCCGGGACCGGGTGTCGGGCTTCGGGACCGGGCCCGGGCCCGGGCGTCGGGGCCGGGTCCGGGTTCGGGTCCGGGTCCGGGACCGGGCTCGCGCGCGCCTCGCGCGCGACGCGGCCGACGGCGGGCGACAGGGCTTCCGCGCGCGCCGCACGTGCCGGGCGCCAATTTAAGGACAGGTTGCGCCCTCGGGCGCACCAGCATGACGGTGACCGTGGTGCTCGGCGCCCAATGGGGCGACGAGGGGAAGGGCAAGGTCACGGACTTTTACGCGGACCGCGTCGGCGTCGTCGCGCGCTACCAGGGCGGCAACAACGCGGGCCACACCGTGGTCGCGGAAGGCCGCACGTTCAAGTTCCACCTCCTGCCCTCCGGCGTCGTCCGGCCGAAGACGAAGAACGTCCTCGGCAACGGGCTCGTCGTGGACCCGGCCGTGCTCCTCGACGAGATGAAGTCGCTCGAGGACGCGGGCCTCGGCGCGCGCCACGTGTTCGTCTCCGACCGCGCCCACGTCATCCTCCCGTGGCACCGCGACCTCGACGGCGCGCGCGAGACGCGCGCGGCCGGGAGCGCGGCGGCCATCGGCACGACGCGCAAGGGCATCGGGCCCGCGTACGCGGACAAGGCCGCGCGCGTGGGCGTACGGATCATGGACCTCCTCGACGCGAAGCGCCTCCGCGCGCGCGTCCTCGAGGCGCTTCCCGAGAAGCAGGCCCTCCTCGCGCACCACGGCCGCGACGCGGCGATCGACGTCGACGCGCTCGTCGAGACGTACGCCGCCTACGGCAAGCGCCTCGCGCCGCACGTCGTCGATTCCGAGGAGGTCCTCCACGACGCGCTCGCGGCGGGGCAGGACATCCTCCTCGAGGGCGCGCAGGGCACGTTCCTCGACATCGACCACGGCACGTATCCGTACGTCACGTCCTCGAGCACGACCGCGGGCGGCGCCACGATCGGGACGGGTCTTCCGCCGACCGCGATCGACGAGGTCGTCGGCATCGCGAAAGCGTACGTGACGCGCGTCGGCGCCGGACCGTTCCCGACGGAGCTTCCGTACGAGACGACCCGCGAAGGCAAGCACCTCACGGACGTCGGCCGCGAGGTCGGGACCACGACGGGACGCCGCCGCCGCACGGGATGGCTCGACCTCCCCATGCTCCGCACGGCGATCCGCGTGAACGGCCTCACGAAGATCGCGCTCATGAAGCTCGACGTCCTCGGCGGCGTCGGCGACATCCGCGTCGCGGAAGCGTACGACCTCGACGGCCGCGTCGTCGAGCGCTTCCCGCGCGACCTCGAAGCGCTCGCCCGCGCGAAACCCCGCTACCGCACGTTCCCCGGCTTCCCGCCGCTCACGAAGCAGGAGAACGCGCGCGCCGCGGCTGAAGGCGTGGACGCGCTCCCGGGGCGCGCCCGCGAGTACGTCGGCGAGGTCGAGCGCGCCCTCGGCGTCCCGATCCTCCTCGTCTCCCTCGGTCCCGAGCGAGAAGCGACCGCGATCGCGTGAAAGCATCCTTGCATCGCGGGCGCCCACGCGTTTCCGCATGCCGGAGAACCTCGCGCGGAAACTCATCGGGTCGAAGCTCATCGAAGGCGAGCCTGAGGCCGGCCGCGAGGTCGCGCTCGCGATGGACCAGGCGCTCCTCCAGGACGCCACGGGGACGCTCGCCTGGCTCGAGTTCGAGCAGATGGGCGTTGACGAGGTGCGTATCGGCCAGGCGACGCAGTACGTCGACCACAACACGCTCCAGACGGGCTACGAGAGCCCGGACGACCACGTGTTCCTGCAATCCATGTGCGCGCGCTACGGCGCGGTCTTCTCGCGGGCGGGGAACGGCATCTCCCACTGGGCCCACCTCGAGGCCTTCGACGTGCCGGGCGACAGCATGCTCGGATGCGACTCCCACACGCCGCAGGCGGGCGCGATGGGCATGCTCGCGATCGGCGCGGGCGGCCTCGAGGTCGCGGCCGTGATGGCGGGCGAGCCCTACCGTTTCGCGATGCCGTCCGTTGTCGAGGTGCGCCTCGAGGGCGAGCTGCCCGCGTGGTCGAGCGCGAAGGACGTCATCCTCGAGATCCTGCGCCGGAAGAGCGTCCGGTGGGGGCGCAACAAGATCCTCGAATTCACGGGCCCGGGCGTCGCGGGGCTCACCGTGCCCGAGCGCGGCACGATCGCGAACATGGTGACGGAGCTGGGCGCGACGACGGGCGTCTTCCCGAGCGACGACGCCACGCTCGCGTGGATGCGCGCGCAGCACCGGGCGACCGCCTGGAAGCCGATGGCCGCCGACGAGGGCGCGGCGTACGACGAGCGCGTGGACGTCGATCTTGCGTCGGTCGAACCCCTCATCGCGAAGCCGCACTCTCCCGACAACGTCGTTCCCGTGCGCGAGGTCGCGGGCCTCGAGGTCAAGCAGGTCGCCGTGGGATCGAGCGTGAACTCGAGCTTCCGCGACCTCGCGATCGTGGCGGAGATGCTCGACGGGCGCGAGGTCAAGCCGGGCGTGAGCATGGCCGTCTCGCCGGGCTCCCGCCGCGTGCTCCTGCTCTTCATGACGAGCGGGGGGATGACGAAGCTCATCCGCGCGGGGGTGCGCGAGCTCGAGGTCGCCTGCGGCCCGTGCATCGGCATGGGCTTCGCGCCGCCGAGCGGCGGGCCGAGCGTGCGCACGTTCAACCGCAATTTCCGCGGCCGCAGCGGCACCGCGGACGACGCGGTGTACCTCGCGAGCCCGGAAACCGCGGCCGCGACGGCCGCGCGCGGCGTCATCACGGACCCTCGCGATTTCTCGCGCGAGGAAGGGCTCGCTTGGCGTCGCATTCCCGAGCCGACGTCCTATCCGAAGGACTGGTCGGGCTACGTCTCCCCGCCCCCGAGGGGCGAGCGGCGCCGCGTCGACGTCGTGCGGGGCCCGAACATCGTGCAGTACGATCTGCCGACGCCCCCTGGCGAGGACATCGACGGCGAGGTTTTGATCAAGCTCGGCGACAACGTGAGCACCGACGACATCCTTCCCGCGGGCGCGAAGATCCTGCCGCTCCGGAGCAACATCCCCGCGATCAGCGACCACGTCTTCGAGTACGTCGACCCCACGTTCCCGCGCCGCGCGCGCGAGGCCGGCGGCGGCATCATCGTGGGCGGCGACAACTACGGGCAAGGATCGAGCCGCGAGCACGCGGCCGCTGCTCCGGCGCACCTCGGCGTCCGCGCCGTGCTCGCGAAGGGATTCGCGCGGATCCACCGAGACAACCTCGTGAACTTCGGCGTCGTGCCGCTCGTCTTCGCGGACCCCGCGGATCACGACAGCGTCGAGGCCGGCCACCAGCTCCACGTGGAAGCGCTCCGCGGCGCGCTCGAGGAGGGACGCGGCGTAACGGTCCACGACCTTGCGCGCAACTTCCGCTTCGAGGCGACCTTCCCGCTCTCGTCGCGCGAGCGCGCGATCCTCCTTGCGGGCGGGGCGGTGCGGTGGCTGAGGCGCGAACGCGAGTCGCTCGCGGCCCGTTGATCACTTCGAGAGCAGGTTCCCGAGCACGTAGTCGAGGATGCCGCCCGCGCGGTAGTACTCGACCTCGATCGGCGTGTCGAGGCGCGCCTCGAGGACGACCTCGCCCTTCGACCCGTCCGGCTTCGTCCAGCGCATCGTGACCTTCTGGCCCGGCTTCATGCCGTCGCCGACGCCCTCGAACGAGAACGTCTCGGCGCCCGTGAGGCCGAGCGATTTCGCGCTCGCGCCCGCGGGGAAGGTGAGCGGGAGGACGCCCATGCCGACGAGGTTCGAGCGGTGGATGCGCTCGAAACTCTCGGCGACCACGGCGCGGACCCCGAGGAGCTTCGTGCCCTTCGCGGCCCAGTCGCGGCTCGAGCCGGTGCCGTAGTTCTTGCCCGCGAGGACGACGAGCGGGACGCCCGCCTGGCGGTACTTCTCGGAGGCCTCGAAGACGCTCATCTGCGCTCCGTCGGGCTGGTGCTTCGTGACGCCGCCCTCGACGCCCGGCACCATCTGGTTCTTGATGCGCGTGTTCGCGAACGTGCCGCGCGTCATGACGCGGTCGTTGCCGCGGCGCGTGCCGTACTGGTTGAAGTCGATAGGTTGCACGCCGAGCGACATCAGGTACTGGCCCGCCGGCGTCTTCGCGCTGATGGGGCCTGCGGGGCTGATGTGGTCCGTCGTGACGTTGTCGCCGAGGACGAGCAGGGCGCGCGCGTTCTCGATGGGACGGATGCCCTTCCTGCCGGCCGTGAAGCCCTGGAAGAATGGCGGCTCCTGGATGTACGTGCTCGAGGTCGTCCACGCGTACGTCCCGCCGGTGGGCGCCTTGAGCGCGTTCCACGCGGGCGACTGGCGGGGAACGTCCGCGTAGAGCTCGCGGAAGACCTTCGGGTCGAGCGCGTGCGCGAGCGCGGTCTTGATCTCCTCCTGGGAGGGCCAGACGTCCTTGAGGAAGACGGGCTTGCCCGCGGCGTCGGTGCCGAGCGGCTCCGTCGCGAGGTCCACGTTGACGCTCCCCGCGAGCGCGTAGGCGACGACGAGCGGCGGCGACATCAGATAGTTCGCGCGCACGTCGGGGTGCACGCGCGCCTCGAAGTTGCGGTTGCCCGAGAGGACGCTCGCGACGACGAGGTCGTTCTCCTTCACGGCCTTCTCGATCGTCTCGGGAAGCGGCCCCGAGTTGCCGATGCAGGTCGTGCAGCCGTAGCCGACGACCGCGAAGCCGAGCTTCTCGAGATACGGGAGGAGGCCCGCGGTGTCGAGGTAGCGCGAGACGACGCGCGATCCCGGCGCGAGGGAGGTCTTGACGTGCGAGGGTACGCGGAGGCCCTTCTCGACAGCCTTCTTCGCGAGGAGACCCGCGCCGACCATGACGCTCGGGTTGGACGTGTTCGTGCAGCTCGTGATCGCCGCGATGACGATGCTTCCGTGGCCGAGCGCGTGGCGCTCGCCGGCGGGGTGCTCGACCGCGACGGTCTTGTCGAAGGGCTTGCCCTTCATGCCGAAGCCGCGGCCCGTCGTGGGCTCCTCGAAGCAATGCCGGAAGTCGCGCTTGACCTCGGCGAGGTTCACGCGGTCCTGCGGGAGCTTCGGCCCCGCGACCGAGGGCATGATGGTCGAGAGGTCGATCGTGACCGTCTCCGAGTAGGCCACCTCGCCCTCCTTCGGGATGCCGAAGAGACCCTGCGCCTTGTAGTACGCCTCGGCGCGCGCGCACTCCTCGTCCGTGCGGCCCGTGCCGCGCAGGTACGCGATCGTCTCCCCGTCGACGGGGAAGAAGCCCATCGTCGCGCCGTACTCGGGCGCCATGTTCGCGATGGTCGCGCGGTCGGGGAGCGAGAGCGACGCGGTGCCCTCGCCGAAGAACTCGACGAACTGGCCGACGACGTCCATCGCGCGGAGCTTCTCCGTGACCGCGAGGACGAGGTCCGTCGCCGTGACGCCCTGGCGCAGGCGCCCCGTGAGGTTGACGCCGATCACCTTCGGCGTGAGGAACGCGACCGGCTGTCCGAGCATCGCGGCTTCGGCCTCGATCCCGCCGACGCCCCAGCCGACCACGCCGAGGCCGTTGATCATCGTCGTGTGCGAATCCGTGCCCACGAGCGTGTCGGGGAACGCGACGTCGCCCTCGACGAGGACGCCCTTCGCGAGATGCTCCAGGTTGACCTGGTGGATGATGCCGATGCCCGGGGGCACGACGTGGAAGTTCTCGAAGGCCTGCTGGCCCCACTTCAGGAACTCGTAGCGCTCGCCGTTCCGCCCGAACTCCATCTGCACGTTCTTCGCGAACGCATCCTTCGTGCCCGCGAAGTCGACCTGCACCGAGTGGTCGATGACGAGGTCCACGCGCACCTGCGGGTTGATGACCTTCGCGTCGCGGCCCGCGCGCTTCACCGCATCGCGCATCGCCGCGAGGTCCACGATGGCCGGCACGCCCGTGAAGTCCTGCATCACGACGCGCGCCACCTTGAACGGGATCTCCACGTCCGCCGGGTCCGACGCCTTCCACGTCGCAAGCGTCCGGACGTCGTTCTCGGAAACGGCCTTCCCGTCGCAGTTCCGCACGAGCGACTCGAGCACGATGCGGAGGCTCACCGGCAGCTTCGCGAGGTGGCCGCGCGGAAGACCGAGGGCCGACTCGAGCTTCGGGAGGCTGTAATACCGGAGCGCGCGGCCCGCGACGTCGAGGCGCTCGACCGTCGCAGCGAAGGGGGAAGCGGAGGACATCGTGAAAGGCTCCTGGGGCGGGTGCTTCCGAATACGACCCCCTATTAAAGCACTTACGGTGG
Organism: Candidatus Thermoplasmatota archaeon; assembly: GCA_035540375.1. Lineage (NCBI taxonomy): Archaea > Methanobacteriati > Thermoplasmatota > Thermoplasmatota archaeon. Next base: position 14,117 of record DATLGO010000088.1, on the reverse strand, counting down.
CTCTGAGGCGCGCGGCGACCGAAAACACACGCCCCCGGCGAACGCTGGGCGTCGAGCCCCGGATCCGGGCGCCGGAGCCGGGTGCCGGGTCTCGGGATTGGGACCGGGAGTCGGGCACCGGGACCGGGATCCGGGTGCCGGGTCTCGGGACCGGGTCCGGGTCTGGGACCGGGTCCGGGTCCGGGACCGGGTCCGGGTCGGGGTCCGGGACCGGGTCCGCGCGCCGGCCGCTCCGATGCGCCTGCGCCGGTGCGGCGCGGCGCTACCCGCCGTTCTCCATCTCGGCGATCTGCCGCTCGATCTCCGCGAGCTCCGCGACCTTCTTCTCGCGCATCTTCTGGTGCTGGAGCGACGTGAGCTGGCCCGCCGCGCGGCGCTCGTCCAGGCGCTCGATCGACTTCGCGAGGTCCGCGCGCTTCGCCTCGAGGATCTGGGTCTCGCGGCGGACGGTCCGCTGCGCCTCCTCGGCGCGCACCTGCTCCTGGATCGCCGCCTGCTCGGCCGGGCGCACCTCCTCAAGCCTGGCCTCCCGCAGGGCCCGGGAGCGGGGCGCGACGCGCACCTGCCGGCGGCTGCGGCGGTACAGGTAGTACCCGCCGCCCGCCACGGCGACGACCCCGCCCGCGACGCTCAGGACCATGAGCGGCGAATAGGGCGGCACGGCGGGGACGGGGGCGAGGACCTCCACCGTGTACTCGAGGTCCCGCGAGACGGACGCGACCGCGAACCCGTCCTCGTCGATCGAGGTCGCGGTGACGTTCAAGGTGAACGTGACGTTGCCGGCCGCGCCCGGAGCGATGGCGACGAGCGCGTCGAAGTCGCGGACCGCGCCCGGGACGAGGCTCGCGTTCCACGTCGCGTTCTCGAGCCTCGCCACCGCGGAAGGAGGGGCGACAGCGACCCGGGCCGTCACGTTCGCGGCCGTCGCGTTCGTCGAGGCCGCAAGCGAGAAGGAGACGCGGAGGACGTGCGTGTCGTTCGGCGTGACGAAGACCGTCGCGCCGTCCTCGCTGCCGATCCAGAACGCGACGTCGACCTCGCCGACGCGCGCGGAGGTCGCGGCCTCGGGCGCGGCGTTCGCGACGAGGGGGGCGAGCAGGAGGGCGGCGGCGAGGACGGCAAGCGCGCGGGGCAGGGCGCGAAGGGACATCGCGGCGCGCAACCCTCGGAGCGTTCTTAATTCCTTCCGGTTGCGGGAGCCCCGGCGCCGCGTGGCGTCGAGTTATAAATAGAGCCACGGGGATGGCGCCCCCATTCCGGAAGGGACCATCATGAAGGCCTACCGCGTGAAGGGCACGCTCCCCATGGGCGTCCAGGACACCACGTTCACCCTCGAAGTCGCGAGCGCCGGCGAGAAGGAGGCGCGCGACCACGCCTATTCGATCCTCGGGTCGAAGCACCGCGTCCCCCGCAGCCGGATCGCGATCCAGACCGTCGAGGAGATCGCCAAGGACCAGATCACGGACGACGTCGTCCTCGGCCGCGTCGAGAAGAGCGGGAAGTGAGATCCTTGGCCGCCGACGAGCGCGCGCTTCGGGAAGCTCTCGAGCTGGGCGAGGCCTACCGGCAGCAGCTCGCGGCCCTCGACGAGCAGCGCGCGATGCTCGGCGGCGTCATCGCCGACTACCGCCGCGCGCGCGAATCGCTCGCCGCGCTCGACAAGGTCGGCGCAGGCGAGGAGGTCCTGCTCCCGCTCGGCGGCGGCGCCTTCGTGCACGCGACGCTCGCGAATCCCGGACGCGTCGTCTCCACGCTCGGCGCGGGCGTCCACGCGGAAACGCCGCTTGCGGACGCGATCCGCCGCATGGAGGCGCGCATCGACTCCGTCGCCGAGGCCGAGCGCCGCATGGCCGAGGAGTCGAAGCGTCTCGAAGGCGAGCTCGCCGAACTCTCGCGCCAAGTCCAGGCCATGGCCCCCGGCCGGTGATCGCGATGGGCATGTTCGACGCCCTCCGCAAGACGCTCAACAAGTTTTCCAAGGAAGCGAGCGAGGACGCCGCGAAGAGCGCGCCTCCGCCCGCGAAGGCTCCGCCGGCGCCCGCGAAGGCCCCCGGCGAGCCCACGAAGGCGGCGACGAAGCCGACCGCCGAATTCGAAGTGGTCCGCCGCGCGCCCGCCGCGGCGCCCGCGAAGCCCGCCGCGCCCGCGCCGAAGCCGGCCGAAGCGGCGAAGCCCGCGCCCGCCGTCCCCGCGCCGAAACCGGCGACGCCCGCGCCGAAGCCGGCCGAACCCGCGAAGCCCGCGCCCGCGCAATCCGCGCCGGCCGTCTCCTCGACGCCCGCCTACACGACGCCCGAGGCGAAGCGCGCCGAGGCCGAGCGCTTCGACCGCGTCATCACCGAAGCGACCGAGCCCGCCGCGCCCGCGACGCCGCAGCGCTTCGCGGAAGGCGTCGAAGGCGCCGACGTGGAGGAGGCGCGCCTCCCCGCGATCGGGTCCGGCGGCCCGCGCCCCGGCGACCGGCCCGGCCTCCAGCAATCGGAGCGCCGGGAGCCCGCCGCCGTCGCGAAGCCCGTCCCGTCCGCGCCGACCGCGGGCGGCAAGGCGATCAAGGTCGAGAAGCTCGAGGACCTCCTCTGGGACCTCGAGCTGTCGCTCCTCGAATCCGACGTCGCGCTTCCCGTCGTCGAGAAGATCAAGGAATCGCTCAAGGAGCAGATCCCGCGGATCCGCGTCGAGCGCGAGGACGAGATCGGCCCGAAGGTGGAAGCGGCGCTGCGCCAGGCGCTCCTCGACGTCCTCTCGTTCAAGACGATCGAATTCGACGAGTTCGTGATGGACAAGCTCGCCGAGAAGAAGCCCGTCGTCCTCATGTTCGTGGGCGTCAACGGCACCGGCAAGACGACCGCGATCGGCCGCATCGCGCACCGCCTCAAGGAGAACGGCTTCGGGTCCGTCATGGCCGCGGGCGACACGTTCCGCGCGGGCGCGATCGCGCAGCTCGAACGCCACGGCGAGAACCTCGGCATCACGGTCATCAAGCACCAGAGCGGCGGCGACCCCGCCGCGGTCGCGTACGACGCGGTCGAGCACGCGAAGGCCCGCATGAAGGACGTCGTCCTCCTCGACACCGCGGGCCGCATGCAGACCAACACGAACCTCATGGACGAGATGAAGAAGATCAAGCGGGTCGCGAAGCCCGACATGATCATCTTCGTCGGCGACTCGCTTGCGGGCAACGACGCCGTCGAGCAGGCCGTCAAGTTCGACGAGGCCGTCGGGATCGACGCCGTCATCCTCACCAAGGTGGACACGGACGCGAAGGGCGGCGCCGCCCTTTCGATCGCGCAGGCCGTGGGACGCCCGATCCTCTTCCTCGGCGTCGGCCAGGAGTACGGGGACCTCATCCCGTACGACGCGAACTGGATGGTCGACCGGATCTTCGAGGAAGCGTAGGCTTCTTCTCCCCGGACCCGCCTCGCGGACGCGTGATCGACCTCCGGAGCGACACCGTCACCACCCCGACCCCCGCCATGCGCGACGCGATGCGCGACGCCGCGGTCGGCAACGCCGCGTGGGGCGAGGACCCGACGGTGAACGCGCTCGAAGCCGCCTCCGCCGAGGCCGTCGGCAAGGAGGCCGCGATGTTCGTCGTCTCTGGCACGATGGCGAACCAGCTCGCCGTGCGCACCTTCGCCGCGCGCAAGCTCACGCCGCAGATCATCCTCGACCGCAGGAGCCACCTCTTCCAGAACGAGGCGGGCGGTCTCGGCGCGTTTGCGGGCGTGCAGACGCTCGCGCTCGAATCCGACCGCGGCGCGCTCCGTCCCGCGGAGGTCGCGCAGGCCCTGGAGGAGAGCGGCCGCCTCAAGGCCGAAACGGCGCTCGTCGCCTGCGAGAACACGCACAACCACCACGGGGGCCGCGCCGTGCCCGTCGAGAACCTCGCCGCCGTCGCGAAGCTCGCGCACGAGCATGGCGTCCCGGCGTACCTCGACGGCGCGCGCCTCTTCAACGCGGCCGTCGCGCTCGGCGTGGACGCGCGCGCGATCGCGCAACCGTTCGACGCCGTCATGTTCTGCTTCTCGAAGGGCCTCAGCGCTCCGATGGGCTCCGTGCTCTGCGGGAGCGCCGCCTTCATCGCCGACGCGCGCCGCGTGCGGCAGTCCATCGGCGGCGCCTTGCGCCAGGCGGGCGTCGTCGCGGCCCCCGCGCTCCTAAGCCTCCGCACGATGCGCGCCCGCCTCGCGGAGGACCACGCGCGCGCCGGGCGCCTCGCGAAGGGCCTCGCGGGCGTCGAAGGCGTCAAGCTTGTCTACCCCGCGGAGACCAACATCGTCGTCGTCGACGTCGCGGCCCTGGGCGGCGCGGCGGAGGTCGCGGCGGCCCTCGCGAAGGAGGGCGTGCGCGCGGACGTCCGCAACGCGCGCGAACTCCGCCTCGTCACGCACCGCGAGATCGGCGACCTCGAGGTCGAGGCCGCGCTCGCGGCGTTCGGGCGGGTGGCGGCCGCCGCCCAGCGCGCAGGTTGACGGCGCGAGCGTCGGTCGGCCCGTGGCGGGAGCGGTTCACGCGAGCGCGGGCTCCGCGTCGAGCGGATGGCCACGCACGGCCGGGGAGCGGGTGCCGACGAAGTCCGTGAGGTGCACGTACACGGGGTCGCTGCGCACGCCCACGAGGGGCGCGCCGGGCTGCGTGAGGCTCGGGATCGTGAGGCTCGGGAGCACGAGCGCGGGAAGCACGCGGTCCACGTGGATGCCGTCGAAGTTGAACGAGACCTCGTCCTCCAGCATGTCGAGGAGGACGCCGCGGAAGCGGGCTTGGCTTCAGGTGTCGATCCGTTTTCTGTGATCGGCCAGGGGACTCTTCCGTCCACAAAGCGTCGTATTGGGGAGGGCTTCACCGTTCGGGTCGAGACAGTGATGCCACAAGTAACTGAACTTCGTCCCGTCATGCACGTACGCTACCCAGATCTGAAAATCGTGTCCCACGTGCGGCAGATGAGGCTCGGGCGGGTCGTGGTAGTGGAAGGTCGTGGAATGGTTGAAGTAACCATGCCCTGGCAACACGTCTTGATCCCTGGGGCGTCCGTAGAAGTAGAGGCTGGGGCGTGGGTCCATGTAGCCCGAACTATAACTGGTGAAGAGGCTGGGATTGAGTCGCTTGGGGCCCATGGAGATGCTCACGTCTTCGAGCGGGGTCGCTGCCGCGTTGTGGAGCCGGACTGTCGCGTTCACGCGGTTCTCGTCCCACTCCTGGAGGTCCGTTATTTGGATGATGAGGGGGCCCGCGTCGAATCGGCCGAATCCGAAGCACCCGCTGAGGGCGGGAAGCAACAGCATGAGGACGAGGGCGGCGGGTTTCATGGGGTCCACGTCGAGGGCGGGACTTTGAATTGGAGTTGGTCTTTGATAAACGTCACGGATCCCGACGATGGCAGGAAGGGCAAGCCGTTGCGGAAGGCTCTGTACTTGGCGACTTCCGCGGGGTCAATGCCGATCATGACCGGCCCAGTCACTTGCGGCAGCGAAAGCCACTGGGTCGTGAGGCCGGTCGAGCCCCATCGGATTTCGAACGTGGCGACCCTCGCGTTGGGGGCGGCGAGGTTCAAGAAGGACGGGTTGTTCAAGTGGTCGCGGGCGCCGTCGGTGTCTGCCTCAATTGTGGCGCTCTCTTTGGATTCGAGGAAACCCTTGACGTAATGCAACGAGTCTTCGATTCCGTGAACGGCTACGCTCGCGGCACGATCCACGATCGTCGGATTCGGAACGACGAGGGAGAGATACGCTGCGGCTCCTTGGAACGTATTGATGGTGACCCCGCTCTTCGACACGTCCCGGATGACATAATTCAATCCCCTGTTTTCATCGGGGCCTTGCGCGATGTGGAGAGATTCGAGATACGTGTCGGTACCGGGAGTGATGGTGGTCGAGAACAAGTTGCCGCTACCGAGATGCGTCAGTGACAAAGTCTTGGGCATCTTAGGAATCATGAGCGTAAGCAGCTCGTCGCCATCTCCGGGACGGACTGGTGATTTCCATGTTAGCGTGAAGATTCGTAACGAAGAGTTGTCTCTAAGTTCCAAATCCTTTAGCTCTTGCCTTTGAGACAGGCCCTGACCTTCTTTCGAGAAAGAGACGCCTCGAAACTCCGCAAGTTCCACGAACATTTCATACGTTTCGTGTGTGTTGCGAATCGTTACTCGGTTGGTTTCCGATCCGATTGCGTCGACGTAGGTGGATCGACCCATCACGAGTTTGACGTGGTCGGCAAAGAAGTTTCGAGCGTCGATCGCGAAGGGAGAATGATTGTCCTTCCTGACATACCACGCGTTGTCTCGCAAGCGGATCGAAACGTCGATCGAGTCGATCACTTGCCGGTCGGATGACAAGTAGAGATTCCCATCGCGGTTTCGCAGTTCGATGAGACCCGGGACGCCGTGTGCAACGAGATCGACGTTCACGAGATCGTGCCGATCCGTGAAATTCTCCTTCACGACCGCGGCCGCCACTTGCAGGTGACCGACGCGATGGGTTCCGCTCCAGCGGATCGTGCCGTCCTCTTCGATCCCGAAGCGGTACGTTCCGGCGGGGCGGTCCCACAGGCCCCCGCGCAGCGTGAGGCCTCCGTTCCCGTTCTTATCGGCGGGCTTGCCCACGGAGAATCGAACATCGGGCGCGCCGAGGCTGACCGTGACGGCCAATTCCTCTATGCTGGGTTGCCACACTTCCGCGTGCTTGAAGTCCACGAGTTGAACACCTAAATCTCGCTGACCTCCCCCGTGATCGAGGAAGTAGAACCACTGGGGCGTGGTCATGATGTCGGGTCGATTCAATCCGGCCTCGAAGTGGACGAACGGCACGGGAGCGCTCGCGTTCGCGAAGAGGAGATACGGCACCAACAAGCTCGGCTCTGTGAGCCTCGCTGCAATGCCGAGCGTGGGAGGGAGCCCGATGACTCGGCCCCTGAACTTAGTGAAACCGCCGTCATCGAAGTTAAAGCTGACGTTGAGTGGTTTCCCATTGTGGGCGGCATCGAGTTGGATCAAACCTTCATCCGTGTTCCGATAATGGAACGTGAAATTCGTGGGAGTGGGCGCTATCGACAGGTGACCGGAGGAGGAGGTGCGAGTCTTGTTGAGGGTTCGCAAGGTCAGATTTGCGACCTCTCGGTCTGCTTGGTAATCGATAAAAACGTCAGAGCTCACGTATGCGGTCACATCTACGAACTTTGGCAGGTTCGACGCGCCGATAACGACTCGACTCTGTGCGTCCTCGTAGGCCACCGAGAAGGAACCTTGGTGCGAGGTTGTGTGGGCAATGTGGGCATAATGCCCAGAGTGATTCGCACGGTAACTTAATGTTTCCAGCCCAGCAAGGTTGGCCTCCAATATGAATTGCCCGTTCGGCAAATTCGACAGGGCGAAACCCCGACCGCCAAGTTCGTACGGTTTCTGAATTTGCGGGTGGATGGTCGCGGTGCCTGTGAGGTGACCACGATCGCTGGTCAGGCTCGCGAAACGCTCGTCGGGATCGAGTTGAAACGTGAACCGGCCCGGAATTTCCGTCAAACTGAGGCGGGTTGTCAAACCTGCAATGTTCCCTCGTGCGAATAGTTGAGCGCAGCACGTAGCGCCGCTTCCGCCATCGTAGGTGACCTCGAACGCGCCGGAGGTATTCATGAACCGGAAATCGAGATCGCGCGGGAGACCCCCGAAGCTCCCACTGAGGTTCATATTCTCAGCTTGCTTGAGGTGATAACGTCCGGCTCCGATCGGTTCCCCGTGCCCCGTGATGTTGACGTGGACTTCTTGAGCGGGTTCGGTTGCATTCAAACGGAGTGAGACGCGGGTCGGTAGATTGTCCAGATGCACGCGCGCGTCGAATTCGCGATTCTTGAACGCCACGTCGAAGGGTCCGCCCGGATTGTTTCGCACGAGGACGACGGTCGCGATTGTATCCACGTGAATTCGGACCGAACTCAGGCCGACGATGAACGCGGAGATTCGACCGTGCTCGAATTTGCCTGTGGAAGGAACCTCGATCGATGCGCCGGGCGTGGTTTGAATCGGAACGATGCCTTGACCGTCGCCAGCGTAGGACAGCTGCGCGGATCCGAAGCTCGCCGATCGATTCGCGACGAGTATGAATTGTTTTTCCGCGGCATCGATGTCGGCATAGAACTCATTCGGGATCCCGCTCAATACCATGCGGAAGAACGTTGGCCCGGTTTCGGCAGCAACCTCGGCGCGCGCCATCGGGCCTGACGCATCCCAATAGACTACTCCTGCCTTGTTGGCGCCGTCGAGATTGCCAGCGTACCGGAGTGTTGCGCTCGTGGGCATGCCCGTGAAGCGGCCCGTGAATTTTTCGCGATTGCCGGCATCCACGTGGAACGTGAAAGGGACGCCTGGCGCCCTCACATACTTCAGATAGCCACCATCCGGGTACGCGTCAACAAATTCCAACCCGCGCGCTCGCAGCGCGAACGTCGGGCTCGACCCGGCCAGGTTCGCGACGAGATAGTCCTCGCCGAAGGCCGCGTCCGGGAGGACGTTCATGTCGGGCCAACCGCGGGAGGCCTTGAAGCTCACGGCTTCGCTCGCGTTGAACGTCAACCTGCCGCCGGCGCGGGTGAGGGTCGTGGTGCTCGCGAGGTCTCCGTCGAATCGGATGACGTGGGGGTGGGTCGTCCAGTCGAGATCTAGGCCGATGATGGGGTCGCTCGCGTAGGATTCGAGCGTGAAGTCGCTGGTTGAATCGTCGCCGCGCAGGCGGAGGTTGAGCTGGGCCGGGGCTTGATCGATCGTGGCGACGATGGCTCCTTGGGTGGCGGTGCGCATCTCGATGGCCGCGTTCATGGCCGTTGCGGCGTCGTAAAGGAGGTATCGCGTTCGATCGGCCGTGAAAGCAGGGTCGACGGCAAGGTCCAGGCGTTTGAGGTTGGTGAAGTGAATCGCGAATTCGCGCGCGCCATCGAAGAGGGCCGCATAGGTGTAAGCCCCCAATTGCCGTGGAATGCGCGGCAATCCGTTCTCTTCCCGCTCGGCGTAGCTCGCCGTGATCGCGCCCGTCGAAACCGGGAGGCCGGAGAGGTTGGTCGAACGGTAGGTGAAACTCCCCTTGACGAGGTCAGCGGTGGTTTCGATCCTTGCGGGAATGCCGCGAAGGTCGAAGCTCATGGGGGATGGTTCCGCTCCGGGGATGACGCGGAAACGGCCTTCGAGTTTGATCCTGTCAATTTCGGGTTGGTTCGGTGGCGCGCTGTGGCGGAGGACGGCTCTGAAGGATTCGTTGGTGGCGTTCCATTCGGCGTCGAGGCGGTTCGGGATGCCGGTCACGTCCCAGCGTCCGTTGAAGTCGTCCAGATCGGCCATGCCGCTCGTGTCGAGCAGGTAGCCGGGCGTGGCTTCCCAGCGAGCGTGGCGGTTCGACGCGGTGAATACGAACGCGGGCGCGAGGATGGATGTGACGTTGACCTGGAGGTCTCCGTCAATGGCGTGGTAACGGACGCCGAGGGTACCGCCTCCCTCCGCGCTTCGCTGGACCCGGACACCGGCATCGTCGAAGACGCCCTCGAGCATTTTTAGGCCCTTGAGTTTCACGTGGAACTGGGGAACGCTTCCCGATTCGGTGACGACCGGGTTTCGCCGGTCGACTTCGATATAATTGTCCCAACCGTTCGGGCGTCCGACAAGACGGTCCGGCCCGGCGAGGGCGACTTCGGCCGTGACGGGGCGCTCGGCGTTGAAATTGACGGTCGTGGCCGTGCCGAAGGCCGCAGTTACGTCGACCGTCTTCGGGAAGTTCGTGAGGTTGACGAGGAGGGTCGAGCGGGCGCCTGCGATGCGGAAGCTCCCGTTCAGGTTCTCGATCGCTTCGGTGCTTCGGTAACGGAAGTCGAACGCGGTGTCGGTCACGTTGTAGGTGGCCGTCGTGCGCGCCGGCAGCCTCGGCAAGTCGGCGTCGAACCAGCTGAGGCCGTTGCTCCAACGCACCACGAACGGGAATCCCGAAGTGGAGTCCGTTGTGAGGGAAAGCCCGTTCGAGAATTGGACGTTGAATTGTGCGCTGCGGAAATTCCTGAGTCTCAGGGCGGCGCCTTCGAGGTCCCCGTCGCTCGTGTGAAGGATGAAACCGTCGTTCGGGCCGAGGCTGATGGGGGTGCCGCGCTTGAAGCGGAAGTTGACGTCCGTGATGGGCGTCGATGTGGAGGCCGTGACGTTGATGCGCCCTTCGGCTGCCAGGGCGGCCGCATGGATTTCGACGGGGATGTCTTTGACGGTCAGGTTCAGTTCCGTTTCGTCATCGCGATACGCGATCTCCAAGTCGGTCACGGGGTGACTGAGGAGGCTGTCGAGCGTCCAAGTGGTCGGCGTCGAGGCGGTCCGTACGTCGAGGTTCACCGGCCAGGGGGTCATGTTCAACAGGAAGTCGCTGCTCGGGTCCTCCGTGTGGATGAAGAGGCCGGACCCTTGCGCGCTTCTCGAGACGTTGAAGGTGACATCGCCGCCATCGGTGACGAGGGCCGTGAAGCTCTTGAGGTTGCGGATGCTCGCCGCCGTGCAGGACGGCCCGCTGGATTCTTTGAGGTGTGTCACGTATTCGCCGGTTTTCGGCCGACGGCAGTCCATTTCGTCGTTGCTCAGGTAGGACGCTACGACTGCGTCGACGGTTGCGAAGGCGGATTCGCTCGTGTACGTCCATCGCTTCTCGGCGGAGTTCAGGGTGAGCGCGAGGGAGCGGGGCAACTCGCTCACGGCGAGTCCGCCCTTGTGTGTGAACGTGTTTCGTTTGTCCTTCCAGTTCGCAACGATTTTCTTGAGAACGCTTGAGGCAGAGTGCGTTGCTTCGATCTTGTCGCTCGTGAGGAATGACGTGGTGAGTGCCGTGGGTAGGTCGTCGAGGAGCGTCGTGACCTCCGTTGTTGCGTTCGCGTGCTGGTACTGCATCCCGACGTAGAGGTCGATGATTTGGCTTGCGCTCCATTGCAGGGTCGTGACGTGGTCCGATCGGCCCTGGGTCAGGGTCGCATCGAACACGGCGGGGGCCGCCCCTGAATAGAGGACGAGATCGGCCCGTTCGCCGGGAACCGAGCTCTTCTGCCCTTGTGCGTCGGATTCGACCTGGATGTAGGCTGCCCCGAGTTTCACGGGCCAGTTGGGCGGCGTCACTTTGGCATGCGCGGTGTAGACGGGGTCCATCGCGAGCGAGTTCTGGAGTGCATTCATGCCGAGCGAAAACTCGATCGTCCCCGGTAGACCGTTGTCATGGCCGAGTCCCGTGGATGTTGCGTCGGCTCCGAGCATCATGACGAAATCGGAATTTGGAATCTGGATGAAGGCGGCGACGAGAGCTTGGGTTGCGGCCGGTGTTTGTCGCTGGATCGTGATCTTCGGGGATTGCGACAGGACATTGCCGGTTGCGAGTTCCGCTCGGATCACGAGGTCGACATCGATGGGGAGGGGATTGGTGTTGTTGATGTCGTCGAGGTCGAGGAGGACGACGCCGCCGATAGGCGTGTTTGCGCGAATTGCGTATACGCCCCGCGATGGGTCTTGGACGAGGATGTTGAAATGGGACGCGTCGACGCTGTTGATGAGGGCAACCTGTTCGGCACGTCCGTCGTCGATCTGTTTCAGGGTGCGGAAGAGCAGAGTGCAGTCGTACGGGGGGGCCCCAGGCACAACGGGGACTTCACTCACGAGTCCGCAGTGGAGATCGTTGGCGATGTCGGCCGTGACTTGCGGAAACACTGTGTCCGACCATCGGAATTTGTCGATGGGACTGCCGGGGACGCCCGGGCGGAGGACGGCGCTCGGAAGTCCAGGCGTGTGCCCGAGGTCGCTTCCGGCGGTTTCGATCAGGTCGGTCGGCCATTCGATGATCTCGGCCAAAGGGATCGATTCTCTCGTGACGTTGAGGATGTCGCTGAGACGATCGACTGCCTGGAGGGCGGGCGGCGGGATGTGTTCGATGGCTTCTGTTGCGATCTCGTCGATGAGGTTGAGCGTGACGTCGCTCACACGTTCGAGGAGGCAGTTCGGGTCCGGGATGGCGGGTGGGGGCAGTCCCGGGATGCAGTCCAATGTGTCGACCGTTCCCTCGTAGGCCGTCGGGATCCATTGTGTCGGGAGGACTTCCCGGATCGGCTCGGGGGTCCTGTTGAGGAGATCGTGGACGAGCGGGAGAGGATTGATGAACTCCGTGAGGAACGCGGGTCCGTCGGGACCGGTTGCGTTCTGGACGAATTGGCGCGTCCCGTTTTCGAGCCACGATCGGACCTGCGGATCCAGATTCGGGAGTTCTTGGTTCTCGAAATGGCTGCCCACGTACCGTTGTTCGTACGAATAGATATTCGCCGGGTGCTCGCCTGGTGCCTCGGCGCCATCTGTCTCATTGTTGTCGTTAGAATCCGAGTCAACGGGATTCGTGCCCTGCGAAATCTCGCCTAGGTATCTCCGGGCCCCTACCTCGCCTTGGTAGACGATACCGAAGTCATGAAAAAGGGCGTACCGAGGATCATTGGTTGGAATGACCAAGTCGCCTCCGTCGAGGAGTCCGTCGCTGTCGGTATCGAAATCGTACGCTAATGTCCAGTTGGCCTTTGAAAATTCGAGCGCGTCGCTGAGGCCATCGCCGTCGCTGTCGAAATCGAGCAGATTGTTAGCGGTGAAGTCTCGGTCCTGGTTCATGCGCCAGGCGTTGGGGTTCCCGATGCGGCTGCCGACGCTCGCCCATTGGAGGGCCTCTTCGTGATCATTCAATCCATCGCCGCGCGAGGAGGCGTTGTGCTGGAAACCGGCGACGGGGCTGTTGAACCTCTCACCTGGACCGTCACAATCGTCGACGGTGGCAGGGCAATCGGAATCGGGATATTGAGGGAAGGTGAGTTGGTATAGATACTCGAGCCCGTCCTTCACCCCGTCTTCATCTACGTCGTCATCATGGACTGTCGCCTTCTCGTCACCATCCTCGTAGTGTTGCACTTCGCTGTCGGGGTCGCGGAGCGCGGTTTGGAGGCCTTGCCAGAAGTTCGTGGCCGGGGCGTGATCGTTCGATGGATTGTTCCAGTAGTATGCCTCGCTTCCGTCGCGCCAGCCGTCCTGATCGAAATCTTTGGCGTTGGGGTATTTTTCGTACGTTCGGCCCGTTGCATCTGTCACGATGGGGCCGATCGGGATCGTGTTCCACCGGTATTCGTCGATGTTGCTGAGTCCGTCCCCGTCGAGGTCTAGCGAGAAATTCATGAGATCGTTCATGTGGTCGTGGAGGTCGTGCTCGTTCTCCCAATCGTCGCCGTAACCGTTGTTATTCGAATCAGGCTCATAGTGTAGGAATTTGGCTGGATCCGGCGGCGCCGGCGGTCGCACGCAGCCGCCTTGGAGGATGCAGTTCAGGAGGTGGACCACGTGCCATTCGCGTTTCCAGTCCTCATGATCCTCCGGCGGTACGATTACGATCGTGAGGTGGCCCGTTGGGTCGCCCACGCAGGTCACGTCCGCGCTTAGGAGGAACGGGCCGCTGATGCAGTCGGCAGGGCCGTCGCCGAGAATTCCGTTGGCGTCGCGGTCCGTCCCGACGACGAACGGAATCGGCCCTTTGTCCGACACGAGATAGATCGATTGGGGCGCACTGGCGGGGATCCGTGCCCCACCGACCCCGAGTTCAAAAGCCTCGTCCCCCGCCGCGCCGCCTCCAGGTTCGACGCAGGGGTTCAGGAACGTTGCGGGCGGGGCGAGCGAGCCGTTGGGGAGCCGGTACGTCGCGGTCCTCGCGTAGGGGATCGTGGGAACGGGGACGTCGTCGAGGGTGCGGTAGATCGTGAAAAGTACGCTTTCGGCTTGGCAGGCGGGGACCGTGATCGTGGTCGTGTTCACGACCCAGGGCGCGCCTTGTTGGTGGCGGGCCGCGAATTTCAGAACGTGTTCGCCGGGCGTCGTCGAGGGAGGGAGCGTGACCGTGCGGTCGATCGCGTAATTGGCTTCGGTCCCGTGGGCGGGGTGGTGGTTCTGCCCGACGGCGAGGTACACGCCGTCCGGTTTGTCGGGGGTTCCGTCGAGCATGATGCGCCACTCGTTCACGACAGCGCAGCTCGAACTCGCGCCGCAGCGGTTCTGGTACACGCCGTACGAGGCCTGAACGCGGAACGATTCGCCGGGGAGAACGTGGGGCGGG